>JAUVRN010000291.1 GCA_030597645.1 Candidatus Zixiibacteriota bacterium | reverse complement strand
GTCAACACCACGGACAGGTGCGGGCGTCCGGGGAACCGTTTGTGCATCACTGCCTCGAGGTGGCGTATATCCTCGCCGACCTGCACGCGGACTCGACCACGGTGGCCGCGGGCGTACTCCACGACGTGCTCGAAGACACGGAGACCACGCGCGAGCAGCTCGAGTCCGAATTCGGAACCGAAATCGCAGAACTGGTCGACGGCGTCACGAAGATCGGCGAGTATTTCTACCGCAGTCACGAGGAAGCGCAGGCGGAGTACTTCCGCAAGATGCTCATCGCCATGGCCAAGGACATCCGCGTCATCCTCATCAAACTGGCCGATCGATTGCACAACATGCGAACCCTGGAGTTCCTGCCGGAGGCCAAACGCATACAGGTGGCCAGTGAGACCCGGGAGGTCTATGCACCATTGGCTCACCGTTTCGGCATGGCACGAATCAAGTGGGAGCTGGAGGATCTCACGTTCAAACACCTGCAATCGAAGGACTACGAGATGCTCGAACGCGCGATCCAGGAGGGGCGGTCGGAACGGGAAGAGTACATGGCGGAGGTGGTCAAGCCGCTGGCGGAGTTTCTCGACGTAGAGGGGATTCCCGCCGAGATCTCCGGGCGTGCGAAGCACTTCGACTCCATCTGGCGAAAGATGCAGAAGCGCGGGATGCCGCTCGAAGAGATCTATGACTTGCTTGCCATCCGGGTCCTGGTCGACTCGAAACGCGAATGCTACCACGTCCTCGGTATCGTGAACGAACTCTGGACCCCGGTCCACGACCGGTTTCATGATTACATCGCCACCCCCAAGAGCAACGGCTACCAGTCGCTTCACACCACGGTCATCGGTCCGCGCGGGCGCATGGTCGAGATCCAGGTACGCACACACAAGATGCATCGGCTGGCGGAGTACGGCATTGCTGCCCACTGGTTGTACAAAGAGGGTAAGCAGCAGATGAACGAGGCGGACCGGCAGATGGGCTGGCTGCGACAGGTGCTCGAGTGGCAGCAGGAGATGGATTCGCCCTCTGAGTTCATGGAGTACCTCAAGGTCGATCTGTTCAAGGATGAGGTGTTCGTCTTCACGCCCAGAGGCGAGCTGAAGCAGTTGCCCGCGGGTGCGACCTCACTGGACTTTGCCTACGCCGTTCACACCAACATCGGCCACAAGACGACGGGCGCCAGGATCAACGGGCGCATGGCACCCCTGGCCACCGAGCTGCACACCGGCGACGAGGTGGAGATCCTCACGTCGCCTCACCAGACACCCCACCAGGACTGGCTGCAGATCGTCACCACCTCGAGAGCGCGGTCCAAGATCCGTCACTGGTTTCGTCAGAAGAGCGCCACCGAGGCGCGCGCCCTCGGTCAGGAGATGATGGATCGTGAGATCAGGAAGCTCCATCTCGACGTACCGGCCGCGGCGGACCTCGAACGTGTGGCGCAGGAGCTAGCCCACGGAAAGGTCGACGCCCTATACGATGCGATAGGTTTCGGTACCGTGACCCTCAACCAGGTGCTGCCCCGACTCTACCCGCAGTTGGCCGCACGCAAGAAAGCGCCCCGGGGTACGCAGGCGCACAAACGTCCCCAGGGCGTACGCGTCCAGGGCATGGGGAACATGATGTTCCGATTCGGTCAGTGCTGTCACCCGGTGCCCGGTGATCCGATCATCGGGTTCATTACCCGGGGTCGCGGCATCACGATTCACCATCGGAACTGCATCAATGTGCGGCGCACCGAGGACGCGAGCATCCGCCGCGTGGACGTGGACTGGGACAAGCGATCGGGCGAGGCCTTCGTGGTGCGTCTGACCCTGTTCGTCGAATCGCGCAAGAACCTGCTGCGGGACATCACGGCTGCCGTGGGCGATGCGGACGCCGACGTGCGGGGTGCGGACCTGAACGAGGCGTCCACAGGTACCGGTTCGGTTGTCGTCGAAGTCGAAGACCTCGACCATCTCCACCGCGTTATGCAGGCGGTGCGGCAGGTCAAAGGCATAGTCGCGATCGAGCGATCGAGAGGTTCGCAGTGACCGGACGCGAGGTGGGCAATGCTGCGTCCGCGCCAAACGTGCGGCGCGAGCATGAACCGTTGCCCCTCGAAGAGCTGGAGTGGCCCGGTCGCGCAGGATTACGGCTGGGGTGGACACTGGCGGACACACGCGTGCCGGCCAGGACCGCAAGACAGGCGGCCGAAATGCTCGCGGCCATACGCTCACTGCGGGCGGTGGTACTCAGACAGGTGCACAGTGATCGGATTTGTCTGATCGACTCGCAGCGAGGCCCAGGAGTCGCTTTGGACCCCGTCGGAGACGGCATGATCACCGACAGGACGGATCTGTTGATCGGGGTCTCTGCGGCTGACTGCGCACCCCTCTTCTTGTTCGCGGATGCATGGACTGCCATTCTGCACGCAGGCTGGCGCGGTGTGGTCCAGGGCATCCTACCGCATGCACTCGAACTGTTGCAGCTGCGAACCGGCCTCGGCATCGAGCAGATGCGACTGGCCATCGGGCCCTGCATCGGTCCCTGTTGCTTCGAGGTGTCACCCGCGGTCGCCTCGCTCTTTCCAGCATCGGTGCGCCGCCTGCACGGCCAGCGCCGGACGGTCGACATCCCCGGTGCCGTCATCGATCAGTGGCTCCGGTGCGGCGGAGGAATGGCATCGTTGATGCGCCTCGACCGCTGCACCGTGTGCAGCAGGCCCCTCATGCACTCCCACAGGCGTGATCCTGGTCCCGGCCGCAACCTCGCTTATCTCTATCACACACCCGGATAATCTGGCATAAGACCCTGATATACAATAGATTAAGGGCATTACAATATGTATACGTCTGATCGTACGACAGTTGATTTTCCGTTAGCACTCTCCGGCATAAAGTGCTAAAATAGGTCCCAAGCGAGTCTGCTATACAACGCGAATATGAAGCCGGACATCAGCTTAACCGAACGCGAAGAAGCCATCCTGCAGGCGGTTGTCGACCTCTACGTCAAGACCGCCGAGCCGGTGGGGTCGCGCGCGATTGCCCAGCGATACAAGCTGGGACTTTCGCCTGCTACCATTCGCAATACGATGCAGGACCTGGAGGAATGCGGCGTCCTGGTGCAGCCACACACCTCGGCCGGACGTGTACCGACCGACCTCGGCTACCGCTATTTCGTCGACAAGCTCTTGCGCCCCGAGGCGCTCACGGAAGTCGAGTCGACCGAGATCCGTCGCCAGGTCGAACACGATCCGGTGGCGCTCCACGAGATTCTGAGCCAGACCTCGCGTGTGCTTTCACGCCTGACGAATCAGTTGGGCGTATCCGTGGCGCCGGCGTTCGAGAAGGGCGTGTTGCACCGTATCGATCTGGTGCAGGTGACATCCACTCGCGTGCTCGTGATCATCGCGGTGCGATCGGGGCTGGCACGCACCCTTCTGCTGGAAGTGGACACGGAGATTCCCGCGGCGCGACTGGACGAGACGCGTCGCCAGCTCAATGAGCGACTGGCCGGGTTGACGCTGGCCGAGGTTCAGCGCACGGCCGCCGAACGGCTGCGTGATACGCAGGGTGAACCCCGGCTGGTCAAAATGTTCATCGAATCTTCAGAACGACTCATCACACTCCAGGAATCGGACGATCTTCACCTGGACGGGGCGTCCAAGATCATGACCCAGCCGGAGTTTCGGGATACGACGAGCCTCTCCGGTCTGCTGCAGGTCATCGAAGATCGCGCCCACCTCCTGGAGCGTCTCAAGGCCAACGAGGCCGGCGATGGAATCATTATCACCATAGGGGAAGAATTCAACGATCTGGATCTC
>JAUVRN010000456.1 GCA_030597645.1 Candidatus Zixiibacteriota bacterium | reverse complement strand
TGCCGACGACTTCCACACCCCGCATGTCGAGCAGCATGAGACCGTATCCCCTGGCGATGGCACGCCGCGCTGCGGCCTTGAGCACTGCCACGGTTTCCAGATGGAGACGTCCTGCCAGCCGCAGCCGCATGACCAACCCCTCGCATACCTCAAGAACCGTCACCAGTGCCTCCCCTTGGATCATCGGCATAAGGGCCCGGGAAGTTGCGTATCAATGAGTCTCTGGTTGAGACGCGACAGGCCTGGCTCCAGCTCTATCGATGGTGTACCGGTCATGGTCAGCGTGCCTCTTGTTACTGTCAGTATCGGAACACCGCTCCGGCTCCTCCCCGATTGGTCTGGTCCCTCTACCGCCATCCGGTATATTGGCCAAATCGCCTCCTTGACAGAAAGCCCTGCGCAGCCCGCCAGGCCGACCTCCGAGGCCGCTGCGGCACTCCTGGCGGACGTTATGGATATCGACGCCGTCTGGTCGGCACGCAAAATGGTCGTGATACGTGGCCAACCCAAGCCGGGCGCCGCGGCCACCTGGATTACGCTGGAGCAGCAGGCCTTCAGCCGCGGCTGGCAGATGCGCCGCGAGGAGGTCCGCGGCGACTGGGTCGTGTTCGTCGAGCCACTGCGGCGGCGGCGTTTCCCCTGGCTCGCCGTGACGCTGTTCGTACTCACCGTGATCACGGTTACACTGCTGCGCCCGTACACGTTTGCTCAGGCGCAGGGCCAGACGTTCTGGAGCGCATTCCGGGCGGAGTTGCCGTTTGCCCTGACCCTCTTTCCCATTCTCCTTGCACACGAATTCGGACACTATATCGCCGCTCGGTATCATGGCTACCCCGCCTCCCTGCCCTACTTTCTCCCCGGGTTCTCGCTCTTCGGCACGTTCGGCGCCATAATCGTGGCCCGGTATCCGTTCCCTGATCGGCGAGTGCTCTTTGACGTTGCCATAGCCGGACCGATTGCCGGCTTCGTAGTGTGCATACCCGTACTCTGGTTCGGACTGATGCACTCCCAGTGGGTCGATACCCAGTCGACCATCGGCATCGCCCTGGGTGAGCCACTCATCATGCAGTGGATTTCTCAGCTGGTGCTGCCGCCCGCACCGGGACCCGACATGGATGTGGTACTGCATCCGGCGGCCTTTGCGGGCTGGGCGGGACTCCTGGTCACGATGCTGAACCTGATGCCATTTGGACAGCTGGACGGCGGCAAGACGGTCTATGCCCTGGCCGGTATGAGGCAAAAGTGGATCGCGATCGGGGCGTGGTTCGTGCTCGCCTTGAGCCTCCTGATCACACCGTTCTGGAGCCTCTGGCTGATCCTCGCCCTGGTGTTCCGGTTGCCCCATCCGCCGACACTCAACGACGACGAGCCCCTCACGCGCGGGCGGAAGATCGCCGGGTGGCTGGTGATGGGGATATTCGTGGTGTCGTTTATGCCATTTCCGTTTCGGAACCTGCCCTAGCAGGCCGCTGGAGGCCCGGTCGCGGCAGGCGCGCCGCACGATCACGTCCGTTGTGAACGCGCAGATCGATCCGGTTTCTGGACCAGGCTCGCATGAACGCACCCACGACCTCGGGATCGAACTGTGTTCCCGAATGGGCTTGGATCTCCGCCAGTGCTACCGCTACGCTGCGGCCCTTGCGGTAGGGCCGGTCGGATGTAATGGCGTCGAACGTGTCTACCACCGCCAGCAGCCTCGCCTGGATCGGGATGTTGTCGCCCTTGAGACCGTGCGGGTAACCGCTGCCGTCGAACTGCTCGTGGGGGTAAAGGATGTATGGGATGGCCGGCTTGAGATAGGGAATCGATTCCACCATGCGCACGCCGCGTACGGTGTGCGATTTCATCAGATCGAACTCTTCGTCGGTCAGTGGCCCCGGCTTCTGGAGAATCGTATCGGGCACCGCGATCTTGCCGATGTCGTGCAGAATGCAGCCGAGCCAGAGTTCCGGAATTCGTTCTTCGGGCCAGCTCATTTCGCGGGCGATCGCCTCGGCCAGATGACATACGCGGTCGGTGTGATCCCGGGTACTGCGATCACGGGCGTCGAGCGCACTGGCCAGCGCGTGGACCATGTCGAGATAGGCACCCTGAAGTCGTTCCAGCAGGCGGCGGTTCTCCACGGCACCACCCAGTTGTGCACTGAGGATCTCTAAGGTCTTTAAATCACCCGTGTTGACAGGCTGCGGCCGGGGCGGGTACTGGACGTTGATGAGGCCGATCACGCGAGCACGAACACAGATCGGGTAGGAGACACGGCTCGCCAGTAACGTGTGTGCGATTTCGTGGCCTGCCCCACTGTGCCGGGGGACGGCCACGACGACCGGTTCCGCACGACCCAGCGCTTCGAGGGACTGCTGGTCACGGCCGGCAAAAAAAGACTCCTCCGACGCATCCCGCGCCTCTCCGCGTGAAGCGACGGGCACCACCCCCTCGTCATCCTCGGCCATGAATACCGCGGTCCACTCCGGTGTAAACTCCGCGTCGATCGCATGGAGGGCCAGATTGAACAGTTCATCTACTTCGGCGTTGGACACGGCCGCGTGGGATAGCTGGTACAGGGCGACCGTTTCGGTAAGGTGCGCGTTCTCCAGCCAGAGGCGACGGCGCTCCATGCCCCGCTCGA
>JAUVRN010000342.1 GCA_030597645.1 Candidatus Zixiibacteriota bacterium | reverse complement strand
CCATTCGCGGCATGGACCGGATCATCGTCCTGCACAAGGGGGAGATCCGTGAAGCGGGTACACACGAACAGCTGATGGCCCACCAGGGCATTTACTTCCGGCTGTATCAGCTGCAGTACAAGGATCAGGAAACCGCGCTTGCGGGATAACCTCCATGGCGGAAGAGCCCGAGGCTGAGCGTGCCCGCAGCCGGGGCACGCCGGTCTGCTTCGCCTCGCGAATCAGTGTTCTATTTAAGGCTGGACCCGGTTACGCCTCATCGGCAAACCAGGCCTCGGCACCCGCACAGTCCGAGAACATGCGGGCTGTCTGTCCCAGGTGCTCCGAAAATACTTCGAAAACACGTGCTAAGGCGTAGCGCAGCGGATCGGCAGCCACAATCGCTATGCGACCGGTCAGAACATCGGCGTGCCCGGCCACGAACTCGGCCAGGCTGCGCAACTCACCGGCGCTTCGATTCTCCAGGGATTCACGAAGGTCGATGAGTATGTCGAACGGACGGTTGCCATTGGTGCGCCAGGCGGCGCGGACGGCCGTCAGCGCTTCGGCCATACCTTGAAGATTCGTCTCCTGCTCGACATCACCCTTCGGGTGGAACTGGACCACGCGGTCGCTCAGCTCATAGGTAAACGGCATGGCGGCACTCCCGGTTGCTATTAATCAGCGAAACCGCGGACTGCGCAAGACATTGAACCAGTTATGACCTACCAACCGGTTGGTCAGTCGCCGGCGGGCAGCAGCTTCATCGGGTCGTCGATATTCATCGGTTCGCCGATGATGAAGCCCTGGCCGTACTTGACGCCGATAAGCGCGCCGTAATAGCGTGCGAGCGTCTCCAGCGTCCAGATGTAGTCCTTGGGCTTCTTCGGATTCTGAAACTGCGACGCATGAGCCTTGAGGGCCTTGAGCCAGCGGTCGTACTGATCCGTGATATCGACGACGAACGTGGGCATGACGCCGGGGGGCAGGAAAAAGTGGTAGAGTGCAGGTACCCGGTGTACCTCGCTGTTGGTCGGCGCCTTTACGAGTGAGGCGTAGTTGACCGCGTTCATCGCTATTTGACCGGCGGCCAGGTGGTCCGGATGGCCGGCACGCTTGCCGTGCCCGCCCGTCCAGTACGGGGCCAGAAGCATGCGGGGCCGGTGTTCCTGAAGCAGTTCTGCCAGGATGAGCCGGTTGTCGGGCGTATCCACCAGGCGCGTGTCTCCGAGATCGAGCGTCGCCAGGATGTCCGCACCCATGATACCGGCGGCATCCACGATCTCCTTCTCGCGGAGTTCGGGCGTGCCCCCCGTGCCCATTTCTCCGCGGGTCAGGATGATGATCCCGGTTCGGTAGCCCTGATCGTGCAGCTTGATCAGCACGCCGCCGGCGCCCACCTCGACATCGTCGGGATGCGCACCGATGGCGATGCAATCGTATTCGGTACTCAAGCGGCGGTGCGGCCCTCAGCCCTTGTACGCAAAGAGCTCGGCCAGCGTTTCCGGCTGACCATCATCGAACACACCGGAATCGGCCAGTTCCTCGACCGATGCGCCGAAGACGTTCTGCAACGAGCCGCGCTCCTTGACCAGCGCCTTGGCGACCGTCGGCCCCACACCGGGCAGCGCCGTCAGCACGTCCTGCTGGATCTCGCGGAACTCGCGCTTGCGCTTGCGCTGATCGTCCGGGTGGACTTCGAATCCCAGCCCGAACTGCATCTGGTTGGTCGCCATGAACATGATGTCGGCGGACTCTTCCGGGCCACGGGTGAAGATCACCGGTATCCGGTTGAGCGCACTGATGAAAGCCAGCGCACCGTTGATCAGGTACGGATTGGCGCCCTTGACCTCGTACACGTTGGAACCTTCGACCAGGATCGGAGCCTCCGGGCAGGAGCGTTTGAGTTCGAGTATCTGCCGATACAGCCGCTTGTCGGCCAGGCCGCGCACAAATTCCTCGGACGTCATGTAGGTGATGTACACGTTGTCCGTGATCTGGTAGTCACCGACCTGCAGGTTGCTGTAGATCACTCGAACTCTCTTGTCGTCCAACGCCTCGAGCACGGCGTTGCCTTTCTGTGCGGCGTCGGCCACCAGCGTGACCATTTCACCGGCAGATGGAAACCAGTCGCGACGGCGTGGGCCCTCACCGCTGGCCACCGAGCCTTGGCCGTCGTTGTTTCCCCGGCTACGATATCCGCCGGAGGACCGTCGGGACTTCGTGGTTCGCATCAGGTTTTCCTCTCCTTCTTGCGGGCCGCCGGGAACAGGATGTTGTTGAGAATCAGCCTGTATCCCGGCGAGTTCTTGTGAAATTCGAGATCGGTGGGCGGGTCGCCGACCATGTGCTGGTAGTCTTCCGGGTCGTGTCCGCCGTAAAAGGTGAATGTGCCGCGGCCAAAATTGCCGTGGAGATATCGTACCTCGCCGAGGGCCGGCGATTCGGCCAGGATCGTGACGCGATTCTTGACCAGCGTCTTGCGAAAGGCGGTGGTCTGCCCCATGAAGCCGTTCACGGCGTTGACATGATTCTGCACGAGCATGGTCGGCACGGGATCGAGCTTGGCCGAGAACTCGAACAGTGTGAAGAAGTCCGCACCGCGATCCGACACGCGCATCATGCGATCCGGCGATGTATCGAGATCGGAATGCTCGTACGCGACGGGATCCAGCGACACGGTGAAGCCGGTGAATGCAAAACACATGGTGTAGTCCAGGTGCTTCTGGCAGTCGGGGTCGGGTGGGTCGCCGTCGAACTCCGTCGGCACGATGTCGGTCCGGTGGGCCGACAGGGCGATGTCGACCGTCTCCGGTGCCGAACACATGGCGAACAGGTAGCCGCCCTGCTCGACGTAATCGCGAATCGCCAGGGAGACGGCGCGTTTGAGATGCGAGACCTTGGTGAACCCGAGCGCTCGCGCCAGCTCTTCGCTGGCCTGCTTTTCCTGCCGGTACCAGAGCGCGTCGCGATAGGCCGCATAGAACTTGCCGAATTGCCCGGTGAAATCCTCGTGATGGAGGTGGAGCCAGTCGTAGTCGTACAACCGGCCGCCGATGACGTCCGTGTCCCAGACCGTCTCGTAGGGAATCTCGGCGTATACCAGCGCCAGGGTCACCGCGTCATCCCACGGTTCCTTGGTGGGTGGTGTATAGATGGCGACTTTGGGTACCTTCTCGAGCCGGATCACTTCCATGTTCTCCTGCTCGATGGCGGCGCGGATCCCGGCCGCCCGGGCGGCATCGATGGATTCGTACGTCACGCCGCGCACCATGCAGGCTTCGCGCAGGCCAGGTGCCTCTTCGCAGAGGAACGAACCACCCCGGTAGTTGAGCAACCAGTCCACGCGGGCCCCCTGCTCGAGGCCCCAGAAGGCGACGCCGTATGCCTTGAGGTGATCGGATTG
>JAUVRN010000434.1 GCA_030597645.1 Candidatus Zixiibacteriota bacterium | reverse complement strand
TTTATCAGGAATTCGGCGTTACAGTGCCGTCCACCGTGACCTACGACTGGACCGGCAATCCCACCGAATTCTCGGTGACCGGCAGCACGGTGTGTCTGTGGCATTTCAATGAGAACACCTGATCGACCGCGGCGGATGCCACCAGCTTCGCCCACGACGGGACCATTACCGGTGCCACGTGGACGACCGGCCAGTTCGGTTCCGCCCTCGACTTTGATGGTACCGGGGACTATGTGCGCGTGGCACATACCAGCGATCTTAGTATCGCCGGTCCGCTGACCATCGAAACGTGGGTGAATCCGCGGACGTTCAACAATCCCGGCTACGATGTGATCTGTCGCAAGGGCGCGGATGCGGCCGTCAATTTCATCATCCGGTCTCATGACGCTGCGCCGTCGTTTGAGGTGCATACGGATGTGGACAGTTATGAGGCGTGGGGATCCGGTTCTGACTGGACGATCGGTACCTGGTGCTATCTGGTCGGGGTATGGGACGGATCGTATGTTCGTCTCTACGTCAACGGCGTGCAGGTCGACAGTCTGGCCGGTTCGGGCACACCGCTCACGGATACCGAGCTTCTGAGCATCGGCGACAAACCCACCGGCGGCGCGGAGTGGGATGGTCTGATCGATGAAGTCAGGTACACGAACGGCGCGCTGACGCCAGAGCAGATCGCGGCGACGTATCAACTGGAGTACGGCACGTACTACTGGAAGGTGGCGGCCAACGACGGCGATCTTGATTTCACTTCGGAGGCCAGGTCGTTCAACGTCGTGGCCCCACCGGCGGTGCCCACGTTGATCAACCCCGCGGACCTGGCGACCGTCACGGTCAACACACCGAAGTTCGAGTGGAGCCCCACGGCAGGTACGGGCGGTACGTACACGCTCGAGTACGCCGAAGATGCGAGCTTCACCACCGGGGTGGTGACAGAGACAGGTATTACGGACACCTTCTTCACCGCCTCTCCCGCCCTGGCAGACGGGGACTACTACTGGCACGTGGAGGCGATCAATTCCACAGACGACGGGAGCGGGTACCAGGCCGATCCGTTCGAATTCACGATCGACACGGACGCCCCGACGATCCCGGATCTGATCAATCCGCCGGATATGACGATAACCAGCAACGACACACCCGCATTCGATTGGAGTGCTACGGCGGGAGCAGGTGGGACGTATACGTTCGAGTATGCCACCGATCCAGGCTTCACGACGGATGTCGTGACGGTATCGGGTGTCACAGACACCTTCTACACAGTACCAGGAGCTCTTGCGGATGACACGTACTGGTGGCACGTAGAGGCCATCGATGCGGCGAGTAATCCCAGCGGGTACCAGGCATCTCCGTTCGGGCTCGCGATCCTCACCACGGTACCTGACGTACCTGCGTTGATCAATCCAGCGGATCTGGCCCAGACCAACGACGATACGCCGACGTTTGAGTGGAGTGCGACGGCCGGTACGGCCGGCACGTACACACTCGAGTACGCGGAAGACGCCAGCTTCACCACCGGTGTCGTGACGGAGACGGACACCGCGGACACGTTCTACACAGTGCCCGGTACCCTGGCGGACGACACGTACTACTGGCACGTGGAGGCCATCAATGCGGCGAGCACGACCAGTGGGTACCAGGTCGATCCGTTCGAATTCACGATCGACACCGAGATCCCGACGATCCCGACTTTGATCAATCCGCCGGATGTGACGATCACCAACGACGACACGCCAACGTTCGACTGGAGTCCGACCTCGGGGGTCGGCGGTACCTACACGCTGGAGTACGCGACCGATGCGAGCTTCACGACGGACCTGGTGTCGCTGGCCGGTCTTACGGATACAACCTATGACGTGCCGGGTGCGCTTGCAGAGACGACCTACTTCTGGCATGTGGAGGCAGTCGATGCCGCCACCAACGGCAGCGGTTTCCAGGTCGATCCATTTGAGTTTACGGTAGACACCGAGGCGCCCGACATTCCGACCCTGTTCAGCCCTCTGGATGCGGACGTGATCAACACCAATACGCCAATCATGGTCTGGAGCTCGACGGCGGGCCTTGGCGGTACATACACACTCGAGTATGCCGAGGACGCGAGCTTTACCACCGGTGTGGTGACGGAAACGGGGCTCATGGACACGACGTACACTGTACCCGGTGCACTGTCTGACATCACGTACTACTGGCACGTGGAAGCCACGGATGCGGCGGATAACTCGAGCGGCTACCAGGCGGTGTCATTCTCGTTTACCGTGGATACCCAGTCGCCCGATGTGCCCAATCTGATTGCGCCGGCTGATCTGGCGACGATCACAGACCACACGCCCACCTTCGAGTGGAGTTCGACGGCGGGAGCGGGAGGTGCCTATACACTGGAGTACGCCCATGACGCCAGCTTCACCACGGGCGTGCAAACCGTGACGGGGATCACGGGTACGACCTACACGACTGCGCTGCTGGACAACACCTACTACTGGCACGTGGAAGCGCTTGACCCGGCGAGCAACTCGAGTGGTTATCAAACCTCGCCGTACTCGTTTACGCTGACCAGTTCCGTCAACGCGCCGCCGGTAGTCGTACTGGATGCGCCGGCTGACGCAGCCATCCTCACGGAGGATCATGCCGACCTGCTGGCGACCGTCACGGATGCGGATGGCGATCCACTGACGGTATGGATCTACGGCGGCACCACACCGGATGCCAGCGACCTGTTGCAGATGGTCGAGGGCGTGGTCAGCGGGACGCAAATCAACT
>JAUVRN010000448.1 GCA_030597645.1 Candidatus Zixiibacteriota bacterium | reverse complement strand
GCGTCGCGTTGATCTTCCCGACGGCCTCCATGAACGTGGTTGGGTCTGCCTTCGGCACGATCCCCGGGGGGAGGCCTTCGGCGCTCGAGTCGGGGGCGCCTTCGCCGGCACAGGCCGCGACGGCGAGGCCAGCTGCCGACGCGTACGAGAAACGCTTCCTCCCGCACATCGTGTGCTCCTCTTGTTTCAGTCTATGAACTCTTGCCTGTGAGCCATTCCGTGTCTCACTGGAAGACCTGCCGCAGGTTCGGAGAGGTCAGGGCCTTCTTCACCAGTGTCGAGTCCGGCGTGTACCAGATGGGCGACGACCAGGCCCGTTCACGAATGGCGGTCGGTACCCCCATGGGCGGTTCGACACCGAGCGTGGCCGCATCGTAGGTCGACCAGCGGGGCGTCGGGATTTCCAGGACTCGGACGTAGTAGACCGCGTGCTGCGCCGGGTCGAAGTCCGGGTCCGTCCAAACGGCGCTCAGCTGGGCATCACCAATGTCATTAGTGAAAGTCGCACTTGCGACATCGACCGTGTTGCCCACCGGAGGCACCTTGCCGGTCGTCGGATCGGCCTGGCGGCCGTCTGACAGGGCGACCTCATAGATCTTCTCCTGGGGATATCCGTTCTGGTACCACCCCTTGATGATCTGGATACGATCGAGGTTGCCGCTGTCCGGGTCCTTGAGCGCCCAGACAATGAACGTCGGGGCCGTGGTGCCGGCGGGCATGGCCGGCAAGTCGCCGCCCATGGGCACGCCGTCCCGGTAGCCCTGAGACGCCCAATCGGCGTGGTCCAAGACGCCGGCGGCGAAGCTCCAGCCGCCGAAGACCCGGAGTCTGATCAAGGGGCCCGTCGTGCCGTATGTTTCCTTGCGCTTGATCGCATCGAAGATCCCCTCGCGCGTATTCTCGTCCGCCCACACGCCGGTGGCGCCGGGCGTGCCGAAGTTGATTGCCGGCTCGCCGGCAGTCTGGTGTGCGCCAGCCAGCCGAATCTCGGGGGTATCGTCGTTCGTGCCGTGGACGCCGGTGTAGTTGAATTCCTCGTTGTCGGAGAACCCGGTGTGAGCGTCGGCACCGGCGACGATGCCCAGCTTGAACGGGTTCTCACCCAGCATCTCCTGATAGCCGACGCCGTTGATGAGTGCCTCGCGCACGTAGCTGTAGTTGACCCGGCCAAGGACGGGCGGGTTGGTGCCGATCAGGTGCTTGTATTCCACATTGAAGCCCGCAAACTCGTCGTAGGGGGACAGGGCCGGGTGCGTGTCCGACTGGCCCTTCGTCTGCACGATCTCCGTCGCGACCTCGTTTCGAGCCCGACGCTCGGCGTAGCGTGCGTCGATGGGCAGGCCGTCTGAATTCCTAGGCGCGAACATCAGGCCGTTGCTGAGGTTGCCGTTGTGAGGAATGGCGAAGGTCTCGTGCCCCGCGCTGCGCTGGACCTCTAGGTACGTCCATAGGTCCTCGGGTCGGTCGGAATCGAACGTCGAGAAGATTGCTGCCGGCCCGATGCTGTCTCGGAAGAACACATTCCGGTGCAGGTTCTGATTCGAGGGGATCGACGTCCACTCAAAGGCGATCAGGGTCGTGAATTTGCCGGGTTCGTAGTGCTTGTTGGCGATATCGACATGGGTTTGCCAGACCGAGCGCATGACGTCCGGATCCAGGAAATTCGGATCGGGATTGTTCGTAGTGGCTCCGACTGCAAGAACGCCGAACGCGGAGTCGCCCATGCCGTTACGGATCAACTGGACGATCGGGTCGAGGGCCGCAGCCCTGGATACCGCCGAGTTCGGGTCCAAGAGTTGCGGCATGATGCCGAGATACAAGGCATGGTCCGTCACGGCACAGAAGTCGTACGCCGTCCTCTTCTGGACCGTGTCGCCGGTGGTACTCTTCACCACCGGCAGCCCCTTGCAGAAGTTGTACGCGTCATCGGGCGTGTTGCGGGTGCCCATCATGAACGCATCGGGAGAGTCCTGCGTGTGCAGGTGCTGCTCGCCGAAGTAGACCTGGCGGTTCGCGGGGTCAGGGGCCGCGTACTGGGCGAGCCCGGGCTCAACGACGGAGGGTGTGCGCGCCGGCTCCGGCCGAGACTGGATCTCGGCGGCTGGGATGACCACCGGCGGAGCCGCGGCCAACTCCGTCGGCGACGTGTTCTGGGCCGATTCTGTCGGCTCTGCCGGGGTCAGGAACACGATGCCGAGAATCACGACCAGGCCGAGGATAGCTGCTGGTTTCTTGGGCTGTTTCATTTGCCAGTTCTCTTTCTTGATGTTCGATGGTGCGTCTTGGTGAAGCTCGGCGGCGTCGCCATTACGATTGTGCCTCAATTGCTCGCGGGCGCCGTGTACCAGATCGGCGAGCTCCAAGCCCGCTCCTGGATCGAGACCGGAACCCCGTCCGGCAATGGAATGCCATTCCTCACGGCGTCGTACGTGGACCAGCGCGGAGTAGGAATCTCCAGGACGCGGACGTAGTACACAGCGTTATGGTCGGGATCGAAGTCGGGGTCCTCCCACACGACGGCGAGCCCAGCCGCCAACGCGTACGAGAAACGCTTCATCCAGAACATCGTATGCTCCTCATCGTTTCAGTTTGTCACCGTGCCTACGGCAGCCACTGCTGCAGGCCAAAGTAGAAAGGCTGGCGCTTCACCAGGCTGGC
>JAUVRN010000257.1 GCA_030597645.1 Candidatus Zixiibacteriota bacterium | reverse complement strand
TCACCAACGTCCTGCAGTTCACCGCTGATGTGATCCGCAAAGGGGATATCAAGTTCGACCCGAGCAAGAACCCGGATCCGGTAACCTATCACGACCCCTGCAACTTCGGACGGAGCTGCGACATCGTCGATGAACCACGGCTGATCATGAAAGCCTCATGCGCCGACTTCCGCGAAATGACACCCAATCGACATCTCAACTGGTGCTGTGGGGGTGGCGGCGGATTGTCCGCTATGGACGACATCTACGAGTTCCGCATGAAGGTGTCGGGCAAGATGAAGCTCAAACAGATCGACGACACGGGGGCCAAATTCTGTGCGGCACCGTGTTCCAACTGCAAAAGGCAACTGGCCCAGTTGATGGAGTATCACAAACGTGATGTCACCATCGGTGGTGTGCACGATGTAGTGTACCGGGCCATCGAGTTGTAACCGCGTACAGTGAGGTGAACCAGGGTATCGTTCAGGCGAAAAACGGCAGGCCGGCGACCCGGCAGGCACCGCGACGGTACCCTTCGGGGAAAAGCTCCCGCAGTTCCTCCTGGCGGATTCCGTTGGATTTGCAGGCCTCGTATACCGTGGGAATGTCCTTTTTGTCGCGGTAGTAGTCTCGCAGATACTGCATGATCTGCCAGTGCCTGTCCGTCAACCCTTCGGGCAGATCCCAGTTGCGCACTACCCAGTGCGCGAAGTGCTTATTCCACGCGTCGAAGTCTTCAAGAAAGCCAAGTTCGGTCACCTTGAACTCCGCCTGGGTGACCGGCAGCGTCTCATAGGTTAGCCAGAGGTTGCTGTCGCACATGAACGCGTAGTTGATACCGGCAATCTTGCAGGCGCCGCGATGATAGCCCGTGGGAAAGAGCGTGCGAAGCGTCGTCAGACGCATATGATTGTCGACACAGGCGGTAACGACTACAGGTACGGTCTTTTCCTTGAGGAATTTCGTCCGTAGGTAGCGAATGAAGGTCCAGTGGTCCTCGGTGAGCCCTCCGTGAATACCGAGGGTCTTCGCCATCCCCTCGGCGAATTCTTCATCCCACTGGTCCGGAAGATCGAGGAATCCGTGGCGGTCGAGAGAGTACTGTTTTGAGTCAAAAGATATCGTTTGCTGATTCATCTGCGCCCCGGATGGTCGTGCCACTCCAAGTTAGCTACACTGCGCCTTTCGTCAAGTCAATGGTAACCGCGCCGGTCCCAAAACCCTTGCTCCCTGCGCATGGTCCGGGCTACTCTGCGTCTGATGCCATGAAAACCGGAAGCGTATTCACACGCTTCCACCACAGAGCGCTGCGTATTAGTCTGGCCGTGCTGATGGTTGCCATCCTGACTGAGTGCGTAGCCATCCTCCTGATCAATTCCGGTTTCTTCGTATATACACTCGATGATCCCTACATCCACCTGGCCCTCGCCGAGAACATCGTGCAGGGTCACTACGGGATCAACGCGGGGGAGTATTCCGCGCCCTCTTCTACTATTCTCTGGCCCTTCATCCTCGCGCCGTTGGCCGGCTCGATGCTGGGTGCCTATGTGCCGCTGCTCATCAATATCCTCGCGGCGATCGGCACGCTGGTCGTATTCGTCCGAATACTGGAAAGGTCGATGCCGGATGTGAAACCCGGCTTGCGGCCGAGCTATATATCCCTGTTTGCCGTGCTTCTCATGCTGGCGACCAACACGATCGGCCTGATCTTCACCGGGATGGAGCACTCTCTTCAGCTGTTCCTGTGCGTGACCATCGTGTGGGGCTTGATCCTGGAAGCAGACGAGCAAAAGCTCACCGGGTGGCTGCCGTGGGCCATCGTGGCCGCACCCCTCATTCGCTATGAATGCCTGACCATCTCGCTGGTGGCGCTGGTCTATCTTTGGGTGCGCGGCTACTACAGACAGTCCGCTCTATCCACGACGGCGATCGTCATACTGGTGGGCGGCTTCTCGCTGTTTCTCGTGAAGCTCGGCCTCGAACCCCTTCCCACGTCCGTTCTTGCCAAATCATCTGTCGTTTCAGACGGTGGAGCCGCCGGATCGGTCCTCGACAATCTCAAAGCCAATCTGGCCCATTCCCGAGGGGCCTGGCTGGCTCTGGCTATGTTGCTCTGTATCACTTTTGCCTTCGTTTCCAGGCGGAATGCCCGAGAGCGGTTGCTGGCAGGTACGGGCGCTGTCGCCATTGGGATGCACTTGCTCCTGGGGCAGCACGGCTGGTACAACCGGTACGAAATCTACATCTGGGCCGCGGCCGTTCTGATTCTCGTTTACATCGGCCGGGGATGGCTCGCCCGGGGCCTGGGCCACGCGACACCCGTCAAAGCGACGGCTGTGGCCACGCTCTGGGTCCTGGTCATCGCCGCGCCGTACATGTACGATCTGCTCACACTCCCCGTCGCGTCCAGCAACATCTACGAGCAGCACTATCAGATGCACAGGTTCGCGGTGGACTACTATGACGGGCCGGTCGCCGTCAACGACCTGGGGTATGTATCCTATCAGAATCCAAAATACGTGCTGGATCTGGGTGGTCTCACGTCTCTAGAAGTCCTGCATCTGAGTCGGGCCAGCGCGGATCCAGAGTGGATGAACAGAGTGTCGGCCGCGCGTGATGTTCAACTGGCCATGATCTACGATCGGTGGTTCGAGAGCCTTTCTGCCAACTGGCGCAAGGTCGGCGAGTTGCAACTGGGTCGCAGCCAGATTACCGCATCACAGACGACCGTGTCGTTTTACGCCCTTACCGATGAGGCCTATGCGCGCGCCCGAGGTGTGATCGACGCGTTTCGATCTTCCTTGCCACGCGGGGTCACGTTCCGCATCGCGGAATAGGCGTCCTGTACACCTGCGCGAGTGTTCAACGCGCGTACATCACCGTACCACCCACGATCGTATACATGACCTCCGTTGCGGGAATCTCCTCTTCCGAAATCGTCATGATGTCTTGCGACAGCACGGTGATGTCGGCCAGCTTGCCGACGGTCAACGACCCCTTCTGGTCTTCCTCGAACGATGCATACGCGTCGTTGATCGTGTAGGAGTGCAGGGCCTCTTCGCGCGTCCTGCACTGGTCGGCATAGAATTGTGATCCGTCGGGAAGTCGGCGCGTGATCGCGGCATAGAAATTGGCCAGCGGATCGATGTCCTCCACCGGGGCATCCGTTCCGTTGCAGACGGTTGCGCCCGACTGCATCAGTTTCTGCCAGACGTAGGCGCCTTCGGCGCTTCTCTTGTCTCCGATCCGCTTGGGCACCCAGGGTCCGTCGGAGCTGCAGTGGATTCCCTGCATGGACGCGATCACACCGAGTCGGGCAAAGCGCGGAATGTCGTCCGGATGCAGATGCTGGGCATGCTCTATGCGCCAGCGAAGGTCGGTCTGACCCCGGGCCGCCTTGTAGGCCTCTTCATACACATCCAGCGTCACCCGATTGGCGCGATCTCCGATCGCATGTGTGCACATCTGGAAGCCGTGCTGGACGGCGAGTGCAGCCGTTCGTCGCATCTCTTCGGTGGAAATCGTATTCAGACCCGTGCTGCCGGGGAGATCCTCGTACGGTTCGAGTAGCCAGGCGCCGTGGGAGCCGAGCGCTCCATCCAGCGCTCTCTTGATGGCGCGAACGGTCAGGCGGTGATCGGCTTCATCGATCATCCTGTAATCGGGGAGGTTCTTCTCGAGCTCCGCACTGCTTGTCTCCGACGAGATCATGACCCAGAGGCGCAGTGGCAGCTCGCCGGCGTGGGCCATTTCTCTGTAGAGATCTATCTCGTCGAATTTGGATCCCGCGTCGCAGAGCGTTGTGATGCCATTGGCCACAAACGCGTCGCAGGCCATCTCGATAATCCTGCGACGATCCGCTTCCACCTGCTCTGGTGTGCGCCGCGCCTGGTAGGTCTTGTACGCCTCGTACACTACGCTGTCCGCCGTCTCTATGAACACGCCCACGATGTCCCCGCGAGCATCTCGCACGATTTCGCCCCCGTCGGGGTTGGTCGTTTCGCGCGTGACCCCGGCCAGCTCCATGGCGCGGGCGTTGGCGATGCAGGCGTGGCCGCTGGCATGCTGGAGATAGACCGGATTGTCCGGGGCGATCTCAGATAATTGATGATGATAGGGCAGACCATCCACGTTGGGCGACGGGGTGTCGGTCCATTTCTCCTGGTGCCAGCCACGGCC
>JAUVRN010000355.1 GCA_030597645.1 Candidatus Zixiibacteriota bacterium | reverse complement strand
GACACCTGGACCATGGCGCGATCCTGGATATCGAATCCGAGCGCCTTGCAGAAGGCGAATCCACCAGAACGCTGACGGATCCCCTTGGCGATGTTCTTGGCCACGGCGACATCCCGCGTATTCAGGTAGATGTTGTACGCGACCAGCGGCATGCGGGCGCCGATGACAATGGCGCCGGCGGTGGGATGCGACTTCGGTTCACCGATGTCCGGATCGCGCTCGGGAACCGTTCCCATCTCGTCGCGAATCGCTTCGTACTGCCCGCGTCGGATCTGGGCCAGGTTCTCCCGTTCCGGTTTGACCGCCGCGGCCTCGTACAGATATACCGGTATCTTCAGCTCGTGGGCCACGTCGCGGCCCAGCTCCTTGGCCAGGATGATGCAGTCGTCGAGGCCGGCGCCCACGAGCGGGATGAACGGACACACGTCGGTCGCGCCCAGGCGCGGGTGTTCTCCGGTGTGCTGTTCCATGTCGATCAGTTCGGTGGCCTTGGCGATGCCGGCAAAGGCACCGTCCCGAACCGCCTCGGGCGAACCGATAAAGGTCACGACCGCCCGGTTATGATCGGAGTCCATCTCCCGGTCGAGTAGGTAGGTGCCCTCCACGGCGGTGATGGCCTCGATGATCTCTTCGATAACTTCGGGTCTGCGCCCTTCGGAGAAGTTGGGCACACATTCGATGATCTTGCTCATAAGTCTATCTGCACCAGGTCGTCCATGGGGTTATCTGTCCGGTCGGTTTCTCCCGTCCCCGCGCGCCGGTCTTCGTCAGTGAGCGTGGCCGAGTCGGCTCAATAAAACCCACGCAACAAGGGGGAGCAAGAGCTCGTGGTGACCGGTAAACGTGAATCCACGTCCACCCTGCAGTGTGGGACGCCGGACTACGTTCTGTTGCGGCCGGTAGTGCTGGATCATGTCGAAGTTGGCGGTGGTAAAGTCGGTCACGGGGCCGGCTACGTTGCGAGCGGAGGCCAGCGCCTTGAGAAACACCTCGGGCATCATTACCGCAGACCCGCAGTTGACCACCATGCCGCCGTCATGGAGTCCCGCCACGGCACTCGCCAGGATACGAAAGTCGCGGTACGTCGCTTCACCCAGTGCGGCGGCCGGAAAATCCGGATGCTCGGCCAGCGTATCGGCGCCGATGGCGGCATGGACGGTGACCGGCAAATCGTGCTCGGCGGCATAACAGAGGAACGAATGGGCGGCATGGGGCGGACGCCGTGCCGCGAGCGTCACGGCCAGCGATTCGCCCAGCCCGGACGACGTGTCACGCGCCTGTCGGACCGCTTCGAAATAGAGTTCGGCCGTATCCCGCGCCATACCAAAAGACCCATCCGCCAGGTTCTGGTCCACGTCCTCCGACGTGGCGCCGTTGATCGCGACTTCAAGGTCGTGCAGTGCGCCGGCCCCGTGCGTGGAAAGCACGGTCACCGCACCCACGTCAGCCAGTTGACAGAGCAAAGGCGCGAGGCCGCACTTGATTACGTGGGCGCCGAACATGAACAGCACGGGCTTGCCCGCGCGCACCGCCGCCTCCCAGCGATCGAGAAATTCCGTGAGTTCCCGGCCCTTGAGGATCTGTGGCCAGCCCCGTTCCAGCGCGCGCAGATCGGGGACGGTGCCCGTCTTGACGAAGTGCTCTACGGCGTATGCGGAGTCACGGCTGGAGAGTGGAACAGACCGAGCTCCGGACAGATCGAGCGGATTTATTCTTCCCATAGTTCCCCGATTCGATAGCCGGTCAGCTCAGCACGGATCGAGCCGACGGACAGCTTGCTGCGCACCAGCACCGGCATGTGCAATCGATCATCCGTGAGCCAGATGAACACACGACCCTCCTGGCGGAACATGCCCTCCGCGCGCAGCAGCGGCTCGACTTTGATGCAATCGAATTCACCGGCCGGGGTCTCGATGCGTTCCCGTTCATGCACGATCACGCCAAGGTCATACTGTTTTCCTTCGGAGAAATGCGGCACGACCAGTGTATCCCCCACCTGCAGAGGTTGTGATCGGACGTAGTAGAATGCGGCCATCACATCCTGTATATACGGGGGCACCTCGGTCGTGTCCTGGCCGCTGACCGCCACCCCCCGTTCCTGGTCGAACAGGACGGTCTGCGCCCGATGATAGTCGCCCTCGTGCGTGCGCTTCTCGAAACGCCAGGAAAACAGCCCTTCGACGTCCATCCAGGTCCGCATGGTGTCACGAACACGGTAGACGGCATCGAATATGCGATTGGATGTGGCTGTGCTCACGATGCGGTACACCGATCGGTCGTTGATGTCGACCACCTCGCGAACCTCCATCACGGCATCCCCGGCGTCGATGAATCCGTATCCGATGGAAAACTTGAACCACTCCCCGACGCCGAAGGTGTCGTTGGTCACAGAACGATCGAGAGTATGCGGAGGTGTGGCCGGCGCTATGCCCGTCATCACGACCAGGGCGGCACACGTCACCGCGCCGACCCATGAGTGCGTCCTGGACATCATTCCTCCTCTCCGGCCCGGGAGACGATCTGAGGAACTATACGACGCAATACCTCGTCCAGTTCCAAAAACGTTCGCCTGTATGCCTCTACACCCTGGCCGATGGGGTCGGCGACCCAGGCTTCCGGACCAGGATCGCCGGCGACCGGGTACGCCTTCATCAAGAACACCTTCGCGGCGATGTCGTCACCCCACGACGCGATACGATGGAGATGCTCGCCGGAGTGCACGAGAATCAATTCGCAGGCGCGGGCCCGCTCGGGACTGAACACGCGCGCCCGGTGTGCCGCGATATCGACACCGTACTCGCGCGCGACGGCCACTGACTCGGGGGAGGCCGGCGCACCCTCGAACGCGTGCAGGCCTCCGCTCTGCACGCGCCACCGGGCACCATGCGAACTGAGCAGGTCGCGCAAAATGCCCTCGGACATCGGAGAGCGACACGTGTTACCGGTACAGACCAGACAGATGCGGTGCTCGGAATCTTCTGACGAGGTCATGTCGGCATCAGCTCAGACCGGGGGATCATACCCTCGCGCAGAATCTCGATTCGGTTTTTCACCACGCGCACCACCGTACTGGCCGCGATGCCCGGCGCATGGCCTGCGACGGTGCAGACGTCGTCCCCAAAGTAGTCACGCACCTCGTCGGCGAAACGGGCCGGTGGCAGACCCGCGGGATTGGCACTCGTCCCCACCACAGGGCTTCCCCATTCGCTGAGCATGGCTGTGGGCGCCGGCTCAGCGGGTTCGCGAATCCCGACCGCTCCGTCGGGCGCGCCCCCCACCAGCCCGGACAGAGGT
>JAUVRN010000093.1 GCA_030597645.1 Candidatus Zixiibacteriota bacterium | reverse complement strand
CGCCGCCGGGTAGAAGAAGTCCCAGAACGCCCTGCTGCGGCCGACGAAGTTTTCCCACATGCGGGACTGCGACTCGTGAATGCCCAGCGAGCAGGCTTCGCCGATCGGCATCCCGAACTGATCGGTCAGCAGGTTCTGCTCGTATATGCCGTGTCCGGACTCGTGAAGCGTCCCGAAGAACGCGTCATTGAAGTGGTTCACGTTGTAGCGCGTGGTAATGCGGATGTCGCCCGGACCGATCGTGGTACAAAAGGGATGCGTGGTGATATCGAGCCGGCCGATGTCGAACTTGTAGCCGATGGCCTTGGCCGCCTCCATCCCAAACGTCTTCTGCTGTTCGATCGGGTATTCACGCTCGATGATCTCCACCGGCGACTTGTTCGGGCCACCGGTGATGCTCTCGAGCACGGGGACCAGGTCTTTCCTCAGCGAGGTGAACACCGCCTCCACCTGCTTCGAGGTGGTGTTGGGTTCGTAGTCGTCCATCAGGGCGTCGTACGGCTCTTCCTGGTAGCCTACCGCCTCCGCCTTCTGACGGCACAGGTCGATGATCTTCTTGAGGTTGGGCAGGAACTTGCCGAAGTCGTTGTTCTTGCGTGCCTCGACCCACACCTGGTGGGCCAGCGACGTCTCCCTGGTAAGCTCAGTGACGAGGGACTCGGGCACTTTGACCATCTTGTCGTAGGTTCGGCGAAGCTCGCGCACGTTGGCCGACACGGGATCACCGTTACTCACCATGGGAGACGACTCGACAGCCGACAGCCAGTCACCGATCTTGGACGATGTGGCCCGCTGGTGCACCAATCCGGCCAGCAGCGCCTTCTGATTGGCCCGGTGTTCGGCACCGCCGGGTGGCATGTAGGTCACCTCGTCCCAGCCGAGGATGCTCTCGCAGGTGCCCAGCGTGGCGATCTCCCGGAATTCCTCGGTGAGGTTCTCAAACGCCTGTTCAGGTGTGGAAGACATATGATCAACTCCTTTTGCGACAGAATGATCCCCAATAGGAAACTATCAGCATACGCGACATCCAGGGCGTGGCCCAGCGGATGCGATGCGCCCGACGCGGTCAGACCGCGGGCGGCGGGCTATTCGGTGGTGTTCCAGGCCTCTGCCAGGAGCCGGTAGGATTCCTCCACGCGTACCGCGGGCAGGCGGGCGCCGCCCACCACCGGCAGGAAGTTGGTGTCGCCGTTCCAGCGGGCGACCACGTGCCAGTGGCGGTGTTCGGGTATGCCCGCGCCGGCCGCCTGGCCGAGGTTGAGCCCGAGGGTGAAGCCGTTCGGTTTCATGGCGCGCTTCATCACGGCGATGGACTGCTGCATGAGCTGCGCCGACTCGAGGTTCTCCTGATCCGTGAGTTCCTCCATACCGTTGACGTGGCGGTAGGGAATGATGAGCACGTGCCCCGAGGTGTACGGATACAGGTTGAGCATGACCAGTGATGTATCGCCGCGATAGATCACGAAGTGCTCCGCGTCCAACTCCGGCGTCTCGATTCGGTTGCAGAAGATGCAACCCTCTTCTGTTTTTGGCGACAACAGGAATTCCTCCCGCCAGGGCGCGTACACAATGTCGGTATGGTTCATGCGCGCCGTATCCTGCGAATCAAGGCCGACGT
The DNA here is from genome assembly GCA_030597645.1 of Candidatus Zixiibacteriota bacterium. Classification (GTDB taxonomy): domain Bacteria; phylum Zixibacteria; class MSB-5A5; order JAUVRN01; family JAUVRN01; genus JAUVRN01. Next base: position 5,554 of record JAUVRN010000093.1, on the reverse strand, counting down.
CGATCGACCGGCAAGTAGAGGTATGCGCGCTACTCTTCCGCCGTACGCCGACACCGTCTTCGCGCCGACGATCTGGTCGCGGCGATAGTCGGCGCCTTTGGCCAGTACATCGGGGCGCACCCGCTCGATCATGTCGGCCGGCGTGTCTTCCTCGAACGGCGTGACGAAGTCGACGCACTCCAGGGCCGCCAGGGTGCGCATGCGATCGTCCTGGGGCACGAGCGGACGTGACCGGCCCTTGAGCCTGCGCGCGGACCGGTCGGAATTGACCGCCACGAACAGGGCGTCGCCCAGGCGCCGGGCGCGTGCCAGGTACGTCACGTGACCGTAGTGCATCAGGTCAAAAACCCCATTGGTGAATACGACGCGTCGGCCACGTTGTTGAAGCTCCCGGGCCGCACGCACGAACGTGCGGGGTCCGACTACCTGGCCCATCAGACGGCTCCGAGTATCGTCAGTTCGTGACCCAGTTCCTCGCGCGTCACCGCGTACGAGCCGACTTCCGCCACGGCGAGCCGCGCCGCCACGTTGGCGAGGCGACAGGCATCCGGTACGGCCAGTCCCGCCGCAACGCCCGCCGTCAGCGTGGCGATCACGGTGTCCCCGGCGCCGGTGACATCGAACACATGCTGCGCCATGGTCGGTATGACGAGGGGCTCCCCGTCGCGCGCAAAGAGGCTCATGCCTTGTTCTACCCGTGTGATCAGCAGATAGTCGGCGTTGAGCCGATCGCGCAGCGCCTGGCCGATCTCGTGCAGACCGGCTTCGTCTTTGACTTTGCGGCCGGCTGCAAAGCAGGCTTCGTGATGATTGGGCGTCAGGATCGACACGTCGCAGTAGCGATGAAAGTGCGTCTCCTTGGGGTCGACGGCGACGAACACGCCGCGGGCCCGGGCGGCGGCCACGGCCCGGTCAACGACGGCTTCGGATAGCGTACCCTTGCCGTAGTCGGAAATCAGCACCGCGTCCGCGCCGGCGAGGGCGGCTTCAAAACGCTCGAGGATGCGCCGGGTCAGATGGTCGTCGACTTCGTTGTCGTCTTCGCGGTCGACACGCACTACCTGCTGACTGCCCGCCATCACTCGAGTCTTGACACTGGTGGGGCGACCTTCGGCCACGACCAGGCCGTCCACGGAAAATCGACTCTCCGCGAGCACACCACGCATCTCCCGGGACTGCCGGTCGTCTCCGATCAGACCCACCAGCAGGGGTACATCCCCCAGCGCGGCGAGGTTGCGTGCCACGTTGGCGGCGCCGCCCAGCTTGAGCTCCTCGCGCTCCACCCGCACCACGGGCACCGGTGCTTCCGGGGAGATGCGATCGGCCCGGCCCCACAGGTACCGGTCGAGCATGAGGTCGCCGAGCACCACGATGCGCTGACCGCCCAGGGCGGATACGGCCTCGCGGGGTGCCACTGCCTTAGAGACGCTTGACATGTCCGGCCAATATAGTAGGTTGCAAAATCTATTTAAAGGAGGTTTTGTGCAGCCCAAAGCAATGCCCCAGCAGCTTCAGGTAGAGCTGCGCGAGCCAGAATCGGAGGGTATTTACGCCAATCTGGCGATCATCTCGCATTCCCCGTCGGAGATGATTATCGATTTTGCCCGCGTTTTGCCCGGCGTCCAGAAGGCACGCGTGCTGTCGCGTATCATCATGACACCGCAGCACGCCAAGATGATGCACCGGGCCCTGAGCGATAATCTCAAGAAATTCGAAGGCCAGTACGGCGAAATCAAACTCTACGGTGAGCAGAAAGGTGGCCAGATCGGTTTTGCGGCGGAGCCGTCGACATCCGGGGGACAGGTCACCTCTGGCGAACAGGGGGGATGATTCGGAGCCGGTGGTTTCGCAGAACACCGACGGCGTGCCGGTGTATACCTCCATCATGAGCATATTCCTCGCGATCTGCACAACACAGAGTCTGCGACCGGCCCTGCTGGTCACGCTGCTCTTGCCGGTCCTCTGTTATCCGGTCCGGGCAGATGTCACGATCCGCTACGCCAAGACGGAAGCTACGCTCGTGCTCTTCGGGCAGCCCCAGGAGGCGTCATTCATCGGCGACGTGGGTGCCTCGGTGTACCTGAGCGGTACGCAAGTACGCGTCGATGCCGTCGACCTGTTCGGCCATCCGTGGCATATCATGGGCGATCGATCGACCGGTGCCGGCTTCGTGGTCGACTCGACCGCGCGGACCTTTCAACCGGTGGGTATCGGGTGGCGCTGCGACAACCTGCCCGTGCAGACGGCACGCTGGCTGGCTCACTTCATGCGACAGGCCAACGCGGACAGCGTGCGGGTCAGTCGCGCCCGGTCGAGCACACACAATGGATTGCCGGCCCGCGAACTGGACATCTATTTCCGGGCACGCCTCTTCGGCGCGCCTCAGCCGGCCCGGTCGAAGTTGGTCCTCGTGGTACCTGCCGACGAACAGGCCGCCTACGGCGAGGCCATCGGGGATCTGTACTGCGGGGCGAAACCGCCCCTGAAAGACTGGTCCGAAGCACTGCATACCGAGTGCGCCTTTGCTCTCGATGCGGCCGAGGAACTGGCTTCGGTCGTCTCCCTGCCGTATCGCATCACGATCGAAACCGACATGGGTATCGGGCAGGCGCGTGTGGTACTTGACGCCGTGTATACGTCCTTCGACTCTCTACCGCCTGAACTCTTCGATCCCCCGGGGAACTTTGCGCCCCCGCAACCGGTGGAATGAGGTGAGCGTGTCTGCGAAGCACACTCGCAACATACGGATCGGGTTGCTCGCCGTCGGCCTCCTGGTGGTCGCCGCGGCGCCGGCGGCCGTGGCGGACCTGACCCTCTCAACCACAGTCCTCACCGATATGCACGCCGGTGAGAACCGCATCTATGTGGTCGTGTTTCTCAAGGGTCCGTGGATGCGCCGTGAAATGCACGCCGAGGGGACGCTCTCGGAGTTTTTCGGCGAAACACGGGAGATCATCCACAGGCAGACGGGGGTGCGCTACCGCCTCTACGCCGAGGACGCGTCCTATAGCGTGGACACGGTGGACGGTCGGCTCTGTGGGCCGGAGGCCATCGTGGACCTGCGTCTTCTGGGTCGCCTGCAGGCGGGCGCCCGGGGGTTCGCGCGATCCCTCGACTCGACCACGACTCATCTGGATTGCGCTGTGCAGGGGGTCGAGGTGGTGATCACGACGAGCCGTTCAGATGACACCCGGATCACCATCTGGTCGTGTCGTGACTTCGATGCGTTGTTCGGAGCGGACCGTCGGAGCGACCTCTTTTGCGATTCGACTGCAGTGCCCGCCCGCGCGGTCGAGCTGTTTGCCGGGCAACTGGCCGCGCAGTTCAAGCTCTCCACCATTCAACGGGACCAGTTCAAGAACATGATCCAGGGCTTTCCCGTCGTGATCGAGAGTGTCTCCGGGCCGGCAGGCGCCCCCCACACGGTGACCCGCATTTCGCTGGAGGGTGTGGGCCGTGATTCCCTCGACGACTCGTTGTTTGTCGTTCCACCCGACTACAGCCTGATTCATTAGTTACCGGCGCAGGCCCCGCGCCGTTCAAATCGGCTTGCGGGGCCGGCACCTTCCGGGCATTTTCAAAGGCGCGATCCCGCGTGGTCGGTGCCCGCCGTTTCCGCTCGGAATTGCAGGGGGGAAGTAGATGACCAGAGGCTGGACCGGTCTGCGTGACCGGTTTGCCGCATGTTCAGGCCTGGGAGCCGCCGTACTCCTGGCGTTTCCAATGGTTTGTCCCGTCCGGGCTCAGGATGTTCCCGCGCTTCAGATACTGGTCGCGGAACCGCACTACCTCGTGCTGCGCTTTCGCAGCGAGGACGACACCGTGTCATCCCGGCTTGTCCCCTCGGACCTTACGGTCACACAGGCAGGCGAGACTCATGATCTGGAGAGCCTGGTCCGTTTCAAGGATCAGCTGGACGTTCCGCTCAATGTCGTCGTCGGGCTCGGTCTGCTGCGGGGAGATGCCAGAATGCAGCGGGCTGTCCGGCGCGCGCTGCGGTCAGAACTGATCGCAGGCCTCGATGTCCGCCGTGGTGATCAGGCAGCGCTCATGACGTTTGCCGGGGAGGTGGGTGTCCCTCTCCATCTTACCCGGGATCTGGCGGGGTTCGGCGGCAGGCTGACGGCGCATGCGCCGGGAACCGACAGCATGCGGCTTCGTGATGCGATTGTTGCGGGTCGTGATCTCATAGACCAGACCGATCCGGTTGGCATCAGCACGTTGATACTGTTCACCGACCATGCGGCGGATGCCAGTCGAATCGATCTCTGGACTATCCAGCATGCGGCTGCCGGATCGCGCATCCCGATTCACCTGATCAGCATCGGTTCGGAAGAACCTATGCCGGCGACGATCAAACAACTGGCCATCGAATCCGGCGGTTCCTTCGTGCGGTGCGCGGATGATTCTCTGGCGGTGCGCCGGGTCGTGCGGCGACTCGCACAGCGTCTGCAGTCGCTCTACGTGGCATTGTTGCAGCAGCCCCTGGAAACGGGCACCGTGGATGTGGTCTACCGTGCCGGCCAAAACGGATCTGCGGCATCGTCCCCGGCTGGCCCTTGGAGTGTACGCGCAGAAACCGCGGACGCAGGGGGACCGGCCCCGCTGTGGCTCGTGGTCGGGATCCTCGTGACGCTGGGTGCGGCCCTTGCGCTCGTGGTGTGGCACACATGGCGGCAGCGCAGGAACAGATCCTCCGAGCGGACCGCCCCGCTGGCCCCGACCCGCGTGCCGGAGGGAGATGCGCCGACGCTCACGCTGGAAGTGCTGTCGCCCCACGCCCGGGCGGGCCTGTTCCGATTTGATCGCTACCCCATACGGCTGGGACGCAACCCCGACGCAGAACTGGCCTTCGATGCCGAAGTCGACCGCGCCACGTCGTGGGATCACGCCCGCATAGACTGGAGCGACCAACAGATCGTCATCACCGATCAAGGATCGACCAACGGCACATGGATCAACGGGCGAAGTACGACCACGGCGCTGCTGCGTGACGGCGATCGCCTGGAGCTGGGCGCAGGCGGTCCACAGTTGCGTGTAGTTTCAACCGGTGCAATCCGTGTTGACGACGAGACGGCAAAGGTGCTCATACCGACCTTCCATCAACCCGAGCTTCAGCTCACACTGATCGAGGGGACTCGGGGACGCAGGCCGATGAACAAGACCTACAAACAGCGGGTCATCACACTGGGGCGCGATCCGGACAGCGACGTGGGCTTCGCCGAACCGCCGCACCCGGTCGTCTCGCGCCACCACGCCGAGATCGTCTGGCGCGCCGGCGAGTATCACCTGGTGGACAAGCGGGCCACGAACGGAACGCTTCTCGATGGACGCCGGGTCGATTCTGCCGTGCTGGTGGCCGGACAGCGTATCACGCTGGGCGCCGGCGGGCCCGTTCTGCGCGTTTCCTTCCCGGAGCGGACCGGTGATACCGCCCGGCCATCCCGGCACCGGCTGGCCCTGGCCGCGGTCCTCTCCGCGAGCCTGGCCGTCCCGGCGGTAGTCTGGTGGCGGCGCGCTCGGGCGTCCGCGCCCGTGCAGGTCGAGTCGCAGT
>JAUVRN010000040.1 GCA_030597645.1 Candidatus Zixiibacteriota bacterium | reverse complement strand
TCGACGCCTACCAGGTCGATCAGACCTGTACCGGTGCACGGGTCACCACCGGACAGGGTATCACCTTTGCCGGTGCATCGTGCGACTCGCGCCAGGTTCAGCCGGGCCAGCTGTTCGTGGCGCTGCAGGGCGAGCGGACCGACGGACACCACTACCTGGGTGACGCGGTCACCGCCGGCGCTGCGGTACTGCTCGTGATGCGGGATCATCCTGCGCTGGTCGATGCGCCCCCCGACGTACCACGCCTGGAAGTACCCGATACGCTCGCGGCACTCCAGCAGTTGGCCCGCTGGCACCGGGATCGCTTCGACATCCCGTTCGTGGCCGTGACCGGATCTAACGGCAAGACGACGACCAAGGACATGATCGCGGAAGCCCTCGGTGCTCGCTACCACGTGTTCCGCACGCGTGGCAACCTCAATTCGGGTATCGGAGTTCCCCTGGCCCTGTTCGATCTGGAACCGGGCTGCGAGGTTGGCGTGTGTGAACTGGGCACGTCGTCCCGCGGCGAGATCGGCTTCCTGGCTCGGCTGGTCCGGCCGCGGTACGCCGTGTTCACCAACATCGCGCCAGCCCACCTGGAGACGCTCGGCACTATAGAAGACGTGGCCACGGCCAAGTTCGAGCTGCTCGAAGGGCTGCCGGCCGACGGCCTCGCCTTCTTCTGCGCGGACGACGAGATCCTGCGGGCGCGTGCGACGCGCCTCGGGCCCCGTAGCCGTACCTTTGGACTGACCGCCGACGCGGATCTGCGTGCTCACGACGTTCGATCCGATGTCGACGGGGTCCGGTTCCGACTGGATGGCGGCGAAGAGGTCGTGCTCCCCGTCTTTGGGAGTCACAACGTGGCCAACTCTCTGGCGGCGTTGTCCGTGGCACGGGCCATGCAGGTGGATACGCTTGCGGCGGTGGCCGCTCTGGCCGTCATGGAGCCGGCCCCGCACCGCTCACGCATCGTGCACTTCGGATCCGCGACCATCATCGACGACGTCTACAACGCCAATCCCCGTGCCGTGCTCGCGGCCCTCGAGGCGCTGGCCGCCTACCCGGCGACGCGACGGCGGGTGGCCGTGATCGGCGACATGCTCGAACTGGGCGAACACTCCGAGCCGTGGCACCGCCAGGTCGGCACGTCGTCGGCCACACAGGCCCTCGATCTACTGGTGGTGGTAGGCACGGAGTCACGCGTGCTGGCCGCGGCTGCACGCACGGCCGGCATGCCGGCGCACCGGGTCCTGCACTTCGATCGCGCGGTCGATTGCGCGTCCGACGTGCACCGCTGGAGCGAATCCGACGACGTCACACTGCTCAAAGGCTCACGCGGCATCGCGCTCGAAGTCGTGATCGCCGCCATGAAACAAGTCTGGGGAACCATGGATAAGGAGGACGCATGACCGCTCAGGGTCCGAGGCGGCCCGTAACCGCCCGGGATTTCAACCGCTTGCTGTTCGCACTGTTGCTCCTGGGAGCACTCACGGTACTGGCCCGTCTGGTGACGCGCCAGGAAACGCACGCGGCGGACGCCGGTCCAGACCGCGTGTCGCTGGCGCAGTGGGTGCAGACCGCCGACGCACTCTTCGTGCGCGGCGAATGGAGCATGGCCGCCGATGCGTATTTCGGTGCACTGGAAATCGCGGCGTCACAGGACGCGCACACCGATCCACGGCTGCTGAAGAAGCTGGCCATCAGTCTGCACGAGCGGGGTGATCACCGCATCGGAATCCACTTCATGCGGTTATATCACGCGCGGTTGATCCGGTTCCGGGAGGAGCGATTCGTCACGGATCCGGCGCTCGAGGGTCTGCTTCGCGATCCCGGGCAGCTCGAAGCCGAAGTCCTGTCCACGGAACAGCAGTTGAAAACCTGGGACGTACCGTACTGAGCCTATGCTCTATCACCTGTTGTATCCGCTGGCGGATCAGATCGGGGTCTTCAATCTGTTTCGCTATATCACGTTCCGGACGGCCTACGCAGCGGTGACCGCGCTGGTGGCCTCTCTGATTCTGGGGCCCGCCATCATTCGCTATCTCCGCAGCAAGCAGTGGGGTGAAGAGATCCGTGAGGAGGGACCTGCCAGTCACCGGACCAAAGCCGGTACACCGACCATGGGCGGCATCATGATCCTGGCCGCGATCGTTCTGCCGACGCTGCTGTGGGCCGATTTGACCAACCGGTTCGTGCAGGCGCTGCTGCTGGTGACCATCTGGATGGGCGTACTCGGTTTTGTCGATGACTACCTCAAGGTCGTGCGCAAACGCCCCAAGGGGATGGTGGCACGGACCAAGATGGCAGGGCAGGTGTTGCTGGGACTCATCCTCGGTGCCTGGCTCTACTTTTATCCCCCGGCGCTCCAGTTCGGAACCAGCTCTGAGATCCCCTTCTTCAAGAACTACGTCCTGGAGTTCGGGATCCTCTACATTGGGCTGGTCGTCATCGTCATCACGGGGACGTCCAATGCAGTCAATCTCACCGATGGCCTCGACGGACTGGCCATCGGTCTGTCGGGCATCTGTTTTGTGGCTCTCGGAGCGATCGCGTACGTCACCGGGCGCACGGACTTCTCCCGATACCTCTCCATAGAGTACCTCTCGGGTGCCGGGGAGTTGACCGTGTTCTGCGGAGCGGCCGTTGGCGCGGCCCTCGGATTTCTCTGGTTCAACAGCCATCCCGCGGAAGTGTTCATGGGCGGCACCGGCTCTCTGGCGCTGGGCGGTGCCATCGGGACCTGTGCGCTTCTATTGAAGAAGGAGCTGCTGTTGCTGATTCTCGGTGCGGTGTTCGTGGCGGAGGCGTTGTCCGTGATCATCCAGGTGCTCTCGTTCCGGCTACGCGGTGGCCGAAGAGTGTTCAAGATGGCCCCGCTTCATCATCACTTCGAGTTATCCGGGTGGGCGGAATCCAAAGTGGTGACGCGTTTCTGGATCATGGGGATGATCGCTGCGGTGATCTCACTGTCGACCTTGAAGATCCGCTGAACCTATGGAAACGGTGAAAGACGTCATGGCCACCTCTCACGTCCACCCCGAACGCATTCGCGGGCGACGTGTGGCCGTACTCGGACTGGCGCGCACGGGCGGCGCCGTAAGCCGCATGCTGTTGTCGGCCGGCGCCGAGGTACTGGCTTCGGACCGGAGTGATACGGATCGCCTGCAGCAGAATGCCGAGCAGCTGCGTGATCTCGGCGCCTGGGTCGAGCTGGGCCGCCACACGGAAGACGTGCTGGCGCGTGTCGATTTCGTCGTCCCGAGTCCGGGGATTGCGGCAGACCATCCGGTCCTTGTCAAGGCGCGCACGAAGGGTGTACCGGTTTTTTCCGAAATCGAAGTCGCGTTCTGGCTGCATGCCGGCGACGTGCTGGCGGTCACCGGCACCAACGGCAAAACGACCACCGCGACACTGCTGCACCACATGCTCAAGCAGGACGGTCTGCAGGCTCGCCTGGCCGGAAACGTTGGACTGGCCTACTCGGCGATTGCCGCCGGTTTGCCGGAGCCGGTCGTGCTGGAGGTGTCCTCCTACCAGCTCGAGTACACCGAGACCTTTCGACCGATCGTCAGCGGGATCCTCAACATCACGCCGGATCACCTGGAGCGACACGGTGACCTGGCGCACTATGCCGCGGCGAAGTTCCGCATCGTCGAAAACCAGTGCGACGGCGACACGGTGGTGCTCAATGCCGACTGTCCCACCTCGCGTGAGCTCCGGCCACCGCCCGGTGTGCATACGATCTACTTTTCCACCACGCAGTTTCTCCCCGAGGGTGTGTACTGCGACCACGGCAACCTGGTCTATCGGACACCGGCCGGGGACGGGGTGATCACGTCACTCGATCGCATTCGCCTGCCGGGAGCACACAACCTGGCAAACGCCGCGGCTGCGGCCGCGATGGCACTGGCGTACGGGGCGGCTCCCGAGTCCATCGCCGGGGCGCTGGCTGTGTTCGAGGGCGTGCCGCATCGGCTCGAGCCTCTCGGCACGCGTCGCGGCCGACGGGTCATCAATGACAGCAAGGCGACGAACGTCGGTGCGATGTGCGTGGCGCTGGACGCGGTGGCCGGTCCGATCGTGCTGCTCGTGGGTGGTCGCGCCAAGGGCGACGACCCGGCCGATGCCCTGAGCCTGCTGTCGCAAAAAGCCCGCGCCGTGATCGCCTACGGCGAAGCCCGCGAGCACTTCCAGCGTGCCTGGCAGAGCCGGATCCAGGTCGACCTGACAGACGACCTCCGTGCCGCGGTAGAAAGAGCCTTTGCGATCTCCAGGCCCGGCGACGCCGTACTGCTGTCGCCGGCCTGTGCCAGCTTTGACCAGTTCAACGATTTCGAGGAGCGCGGAGACCGCTTCCGGGAGTACGTGGATGAATTCGCGGGTTGAGCGGGCGCCGGGAAGTGCAGCCCCGGATCGGATCATCCTGTGGGTCGCGACGGCGCTTCTGGGGTTCGGTGCCGTACTGGTCTTTTCGGCCTCGTCCCATCTGGCCGCGGAGTACTACAACCGGCCGCTGCTGTTCTTCATCAAGCAGTCGGTGTTCTTCTTCGTCGGTGTGGCGGTCCTGATCGGGGTGTCGCGCGTGCCCTACACCTTCTGGCAGCGCACGTATCGCATCTGGCTGTTGCTCGGCGCCGTGCTGCTGGTGGCCGTGCTGTTCTCCGCGGAAGTGCGGGGTGCACGCCGGTGGCTCTCGATCGGTCCGTTCGGTCTGCACCCGGCCGAAGTATTCCGGTTCGGTGTGATCCTGTTTCTGGCGGCCATGCTGTCTCGTCGCCGCCGCCAGGAACCGACGTTCAAGAAGCACACACTACCGCACCTTGCGCTGCTCGGATTCGGCGGCGTGCTGTTGATGCTGCAACCCGACTTTGGTTCGGTGGTCCTGCTGGCCGCTACGGTATTCAGTATGCTCTACGTGGCCGGCACACCCATTCGACACCTGGCACTCACCACCATACCGGCTGTGCTGCTGGCGGTGCTTGTCGTGTTCGGTTTCGGGTACAAGCGCCATCGACTCGACAACTACGTCGATGGCCTGCGAGATCCGTTCGAGGCGGGGTACCAGGTGAAGCAGGCGCTCATCTTCATGGGCGACGGCGGATTATTCGGTAAAGGCCTGGGAGGGGGGAACGCCAAGTTCCTGTACGTTCCGGATGCGCACACCGACTTTATCCTGGCGAGCATCGGGGAAGAACTTGGTTTCATCGTACTCGTGATCATGCTCTCCGCCTATGCACTCCTGCTGTTACGGGGATTGCGTATCGCGTCGCGTGCGCCCGACCGCTTTTCTTCGCTGCTCGTCGCGGGTCTGATCATCTCGCTCGGTCTACAGGCGGCGCTCAACATCAGCGTGGTGCTGGGTCTGGTGCCGCCCACGGGTCTGCCATTGCCGCTGCTTTCCTACGGAGGAACGTCCGTGCTCTTTACGACCCCCGCGCTGGCCATCGTCCTCAACGTGTCGCGCCATGTGCAGAGGTAGTCATGATCTGGATTACGGGGGGCGGAACCGGTGGACACCTGTTTCCGGCACTCAATATCGCCCGGGAACTTCGGTCCCGGTGTGCGGACCTGGAGGTCCACTATATCGGCGCCGCACGTGGTCTCGAAGCCGAGGTGCTGGCGGAGAGCGACCTGCCGCATACGCTGTTGCCGGTGGCCGGCGATCTGCACCATGGTCCGTTCGAGCGTCTCTCCTTTTACGCCCGCCTGGCGGGCAGCCTGAGCCGGTGCGAAATGCTCTACCGCCGGCACCGGCCGAATCTGGTGCTGGGTACGGGCGGTTACGCCTCGTACCCGGCAGGTCAGATCGCGGCCTGGCACGGCGTGCCCCTGTACTGGCAGGAGCAGAATGCTCAGCCGGGCCTGGTGACGCGCAGGCTGGCGCCACGGTGTCAGGCTGTGTTTGCAGGGTATCCCGATCTCGAGCGGGCGCTGCCGACGGCTCGCGTGGTGCATACGGGCAACCCGGTACGCACGGATATCGCATCGGGAGATCGCTGGCGGGGACGCAAAACAGGCGGGTTCGCGGCAGACGATCGTGTCCTGCTGGTGCTCGGGGGCTCCGGTGGTGCGGCATCGATCAATCGCGCCGTGGCGCGAATTGCGTCGGTGCTGTCGAGACAGGGCCCGCTGCGCATCTGGTGGCAGATCGGCAAGAGGGACTACGAATACTGGCGGTCGCACATTCAAATGGAGCTCTTTCCCGGAACCATGTGCCCGTTCATTGACCAGATGCCCGACGCCTACGCCGCCTCTGACCTGGTCCTGGCCCGGGCCGGCGCGATGACCACCGCGGAAATCTGTGCGGTGGGCAAGCCCGCCGTGCTGGTGCCGTTTCCCCATGCCGCGGGGGGGCACCAGGAGCAAAACGTCGAAGTGCTGGTAAAGGCCGGCGCGGCATTGTCGGTGCGTGACCAGGACCTGGAGTCCAGTATCCTGCCCGAAACGCTTCTTGCCCTGGCCGTTGATTCTACGCACCAGGCGCGGCTGGCTGCAGGTGCGCGTCGGCTCGGCCGCCCCGGGGCCACTGCGGCGATCGTCGACACCCTGGAGAACGCACTGTGATGACCGCACAACTGCCTCGGCCCGGACCCGCACGAACGCATTCCATCCCGCAACGCATCCGGCGTCTGCACATGGTGGGCATCGGCGGTACCGGCATGTGCGGCATTGCCGAGGTGCTGCTCTCCTTTGGATTCGAGGTGTCGGGTTCCGACCTGGCCCGGACGGACGTCACCGATCGGCTGACCACGCTTGGTGCCCGCATCCGCGCGGGGCACGATGCCGTCGCCGTCGGCGACGCCCAGGTGGTGATCATCTCGTCGGCCATCGGGGAGGACAACCCGGAGGTACAGGAGGCACGGCGACGCGACATTCCCATTATCCTGCGTGCCGAGATGCTGGCCGAACTGATGCGGCTGCGCTGGGGCATCGCCGTGTGCGGTACACACGGCAAGAGTACCGTCACGTCCATGATCGGTGACGTCCTCACGCACGCCGGTTTCGATCCCACCATCATCGTCGGCGGCCGTCTCACCGGGACGAACACGGGTGCCCGTGTCGGTCAGGGTGACATCCTGGTAGCCGAGGCCGATGAATTCGATCAGTCCTTTCTGCAACTCTCCCCGATCATGGCGGTGGCCACCAACATCGAGCCGGAGCATCTGGAGTGTTACGATTCGTTTGCTCATCTCCTCGGTGCCTTCCGCACGTTTCTGCGGTCGGTTCCGTTCTACGGCCGGGTCGTACTGTCCGGGGACGATCACAATCTCGCACAGATCCGCGGTGACATCGAGCGCCCTCTCTCCTTGTACGGCTTCGGTGCCGATGCCCCGTTGCGTGCGGAAGTGAACGCGGCCGACGGGGTGTCCACCACCGCGCGCGTCATCCGCGACGGCGCGTCCCTCGGCGAGCTGCACCTGCGCGTTCCGGGCACCCACAACGTGCACAACGCGCTGGCGGCACTGGCCGTAGCCTTTGAGCTGGACGTGCCGTGGGAGGTCGCCCGGGAAGCGCTGGAAGGTTTTTCCGGTGTGCGGAGACGCTTTGAGGTGGTAGGCGAATTCGACGGCATCATGCTGGTGGACGATTTTGCGCATCACCCCACGGAAGTACGTGCGACGCTGCAGGCCGCCCGCGCCGGCTTCCCCGACCGGCGCCTGGTGGCGCTGTTTCAACCGCACCTCTACTCGCGCACGCAGCGCTTCGCCGAAGAGTTCGCCGGAGCGCTGCTGGCCGCCGACGTGGTCATCGTCACCGACGTGTACGGCAGTCGGGAGCAGCCGGTGGCGGGTGTCACCGGTGAACTGGTGGCCGACGCGCTGCAGCGTCGTGGTGCGACCGCGGTGCGGTATGAGGACTCCGTCGACGCGCTGGCCGAAACGGTTCGCTCGCTCGTCGTGTCGGGGGACCTCGTGATTACGCTCGGTGCCGGTGATATCGGACGGCGTGGCCGGAGTATCTTCGCAGGGGAGGAGCCGGTGTGAGAATCCGGCTGCTGCTGGGCACCGTGTGGTTGCTCGGGCTGTTCGCCGTGGTGTGTCACTATGCGCCGGTATTCCGGCTCGGTGAAGTGCACGTGGAGGGTGCGGGCACACAGGCCGACACCGTGGCCACGCTGTTGGCCGAACCCGAAGGCACCAACCTGCTGCGCGTCGATCTGCAACAGTGGGCGCGCCGCGTCGCGGCTCTGCCCGCCGTAGCCCGGGTGCGTACACACGTCACGTGGAGCGGCCAGGCGGTGGCCGACGTCGAGCTGGAAACGCCGGTGTGTCTGGTCGACACCCGACCTGTGGCCGGCGTGTCGATGACCGGGGCCCTGTTGCCCCTGTCGGAGCACGTAACAGAGGGACGGCTTCCCCTCATCACGGGTATCGGGGGTGAGGCCGTATACTACACCGCCAGCGACCACCCGAAGATGCGAACGGCCCTGGCGTTCGTGCGAGATTGGCGAGACGTGGCGGGGCCCTTTGCGGGTCGGCTGGCAGAGGTACACGTGAGCGATGCGCGCGAGGTGAGCATCCTGCTCTGGCCCGAGCGCCTGTACATCCGCCTGGGCCGCGGCGACTGGCACCAGGCCCTGTCGAGGCTCTGGGCGGTTCTGGCACGCCTGCCGGTCAGCGGCAACGAACTGGACATGCGCTTCAAGGATCAGGTCATAGACCACATTTGAGGAACGTACATGGAAAACAACGAAATGGTCTGCGCGCTCGATATCGGAACCAGCAAGATCTGTGCCCTTATTGCCGATCTGTCCGAACCGGACGGAGTCCCTCGCGTGCTCGGCGTCGGGCAGGCCCCGGCGGACGGTCTCAGGCGGGGTGTCGTAGTCGATCTCGACTGCACGGTTCGCTCCATCGCTCAAGCCGTAACCGATGCCGAGCTCATGGCGCAGACCAAGGTCGACACCGTGACCTGCGGAATCGGCGGCGATCAGGTCAAGAGTATCAACAGCCGCGGCGTCGTGGCCATTCACGGCGGACATCAGGAGGTGACGCCCGCGGACGTGGAACGCGCCATTCAGGCGGCCCGCGCCGTCCTGTTGCCCACCGACCGGGAGATCATCCACTGCATGCCCGTGAGCTTCACCATGGACGACCAGCCGGGGATCAAGGACCCCGTGGGTATGTCCGGCCGCCGACTCGAGGTGGAGGTGCACCTGGTCACGGGAGCCGTCAACACCGCACAGAACATCGCCCGGGCGCTCGAATTGGCGGACCTTGGCGTCGCTGACTTTGTGCTGCAGTCCGTCGCATCGGGCTGGGCGGTACTCGACGAGGATGAGAAAGAAATAGGTACGCTGGTCATCGACATCGGCGGCCAGACCACGGACATCGCCGTGTTCTTCGAGGGTACCATTCGCCACACCGCCACCATAGGGGTGGGCGGACGCAACGTGACCAATGACGTGGCTATCGGTCTTCGCATCGGTGCTGAAGTCGCCGAAGAAATCAAACGCATGTATGGAGCGGCGCTGGCCGAGGAGGTGCCCCCCGACGAAGTATGCACCATCCCCGGTACACCCGGACGGCCGTCGCGCGACGTCACGCGCTCGGTCCTGGCTCAGATCATCGAACCGCGTATGGAAGAAATCTATGCGCTGTGCCGTCGCGAACTTGAGATCTCGCCCTACCGCGGGAAGATGGGCAGCGGCTGCGTGATCACAGGAGGGGCGGTGCAGATCGAGGGTGCGACGCGGCTGGCGGAGCGCACTCTCGGCATGCCGGTCAAGCTCGGTTACCCGCG
>JAUVRN010000389.1 GCA_030597645.1 Candidatus Zixiibacteriota bacterium | reverse complement strand
CCGAGTCGCGCAGCAGACCACCTTCCGGTCCGGGCACACCGTCCAAAAAGGTGGCCACGGCACCCTGAATCTTCTGTTCGTCGCTCATATGATCAACGGAGTTCCTTTACGATCAGTGTGTTCCACGCCCCTTATCCCATCTCAGGCATGATACGAGAGCCCATGACGCGCGTCAAGGAAGCAGGGTGTGCCGCCACACAATCGCGCTGGCGCGCCAGCCGACTTGCCCATGATCCCATGGCCGTCGCCCCGGCGCCGATTCGCGGTCGCTACGGGGCTGACCAGCATGTACCCCGGTCGGTACCTCCCAACCAACCAGATGAATGCGCCCTTCGCTGGGCACTCATTTGATTATGACGAGTTTGCCTGTGCTGACACCGAATCGGCTCTGGACGGCCCAGATGTAGAGGCCGGTCTTGACGGCCTGTGTATTGCGGGTGATGAGATCCCACACGACGATGCTCGCCTCCGAACTGGAGGGGTGTGCGCGGTGCTCCAGCCGTCGCACCAGGTCCCCGTCGAGGGAGTAGATGGATACCACGCACGTGTCCGGTACGTTGGTGAATGTCACCTTGCGGGCCCGCTCGGGGTTGAGTCCCTCGCGCCTCGGATCCTCCCAGCCGGCAAGATTGTAGGTATCCGCGAGTCGATAGGGATTGGGGTAGACGCCCGGCGCCGGACGTTCCTCCCGTACGACCTGGGCCGAATGGATGGGCCAGACCTCGACGGTCGAGTTGAGTGGTGAAGTCTCCAGGGATTCGAGTCCGACCCCGGGATCGCCATGGTCGAATACGGTCACAGCCATGTGAACCGGTTCGGCTCGCTGAAGACCGTCGAGTACGTACTCGTACTCGTAGTAAGGGTAGAACTCGGATCCGTCGTCGCGGTACCGCACCGAATCCGGCGAAGCGCCAGAGTGGAGCTTGCGAATGACGCGAGGTGCCGCGAGGCCCTGTGCGACCAGTTGTTCCAAGCCGGCGTCATCGGCGCTAAGATTGGCGTCAAACGGCCCAAAATAGTAGTACAGCGTGTCGACCCGGGCGGGGTCGGCTGGATCGAACACCGTCTCGCGGAGTGCATCTTCCTTCTGCGGCACCGCAAAACTGTCCGGATGAAACGGGTGGTGGTACACGGAGTCGCACAGGTCATCGTAAAGTATTGTGAGTGAGTCCAGTGAAAAGGGAGGATCATACACTTGCCACTTTTCACGAATGGGATTCCACCGGAAGCGCGTGTAGTTGATGAGGTCACGCTGGGCCACCAGCGCGAAGTCTGCCAGCAGACCCGTGCGGCTGACGTATACCCTGTAGCCTTCAAAATCAGCACGGGTGGAAAAAGGATCCTTGGCGGTCTCGCTCTTGCGTCCGTTCCACTGCAGACGAACCTGACCGGCCCGGGTGGTGTACCGCAGGTCCGTCGGTGCCGGCGGCGGTGGGGGACCCTGGAAGTCGGGTACGCCGTCGCCGCGGTAGTACACGGTATCTCCGCCCACCATCCTGAAATCGCCCCGGTAGCCGTCCCCGTCGGTGTCGAATCCCGGCGTATCGTACACCCACTCCGCCCATTGTGAGTTGAGGGCGAAGTCGGTAAAGTCCAGCCGTGACCTGTACGCCGAAGGGTCCGCGGGATCATAGAATACGGAAAAGTTCCTTGGGTCGGAGTGAAAGTGCTCTCCGGCCACAATGGCCATGGCCAGGTGGATGCTCGAATCCGGAGGCAGGGCCATAGGCCCGGTGGAGAGCAGATAACGGGTATCGAATCCATCCGCGATGTTGGCTGCGCGCGTCGCATCCGTGGGGGGCAGCCACCCGTCGGCCACGTGACTGAGCGCCGCTTCTATCTGGTCGTAGTCGAACTCACCATTGGAAGGCACCTGGTACTTGGCCCGATCCCCGGTGGGCGTACCGAGGCCGGAGTGGGGGAACTGCACCTTGCTGTTGCGGCGGACGGGTCCCCAGTCGAAGGCCACGTTGGCGTTGGAAATCCACCAGTTAAACGCGAATGTCGCCATGGGCAGCGGTGCGCGCAGCACGCGCACACCCGTAACGCTCGTGTGGGCCGTGAAGTCGAAACGGCCGCCCACCGGATCGCCGTCGTTGTCGGCGGTCCAGACCGTGTTGACGGTATCTTCCAGACCCTGCCCGGCCGGTGACGGAACCGTGCGCAGAAACCCGGAAATGTCGTCGTTCCATCCACCGCCGTTGGACTCGTGGAAGGCATCGGCGTCCATGAACATACCGAGGTACACGTCGTTCAGATGGTGTCCGCCGATATTGCGGATGGTAAAGTCGAACAACACGAAATCCTGCGCGTAATCGAACGACCACGCATACGAGCGCTGCGTGACTTCCACACCCAGGGGTATGTGGCGGCGGCCGTCGGTCTCATCGTTGATGACAAACTGCTGTGAACGTACTGTGTCGTAGTAGACCGCGATGATGTCCTGCTCGCTCACCGCACTGTCGTGAAAGAGTACGTCGGCACATTGCGAGTTGGGCGGTGCCGCAATGCGACTGCGTGTGGTACGCTCCTGGATCGCACCCTCCGGATAGGGACGGGGGTACATTTCGTACAGGCTGTATTGCCAGCCGTCGTTACCGACGGAAACCAGCGTGTCCCGGTCCTTGACGGCTCCGATCCAAAGAGCCCCCACGTAGAGATTGATGGTCCCTGACCCACCCGGAAAGTCGAGCGCGGGCGCGCCCCGGCCTGTACACTGGTCTATGAGCGTGCCGTCGAAGCTGCCGATCATGCCGTAGTTCGTGACCGTCAGCCACACGTTGCCGACGCGGTGCACGCGGTTCTCCATGAATGGCATGGCGGCCGCTGCCACGTTGGCTCGCGGTCGCCGCGGGCGTATCCCATCCTTGCCGTACATCGATGACGCCTGGACGTCGGCCTGGATCCAACAGCCCGCCAGGAGTCCGCAGGCCAGGGCTAAGGCTATTCCTCTCATTTGCTTATAGAGACGGACGGCGGCCATCGATGGTTATTCCCGGCCATTCCTCCACCAGCCGACGACCTTGAGACGGTAGCTCTGGCCAACCGATCCGCACAATAACTCATGACATGGGAAAAAAACGGGAATGTTGGG
>JAUVRN010000437.1 GCA_030597645.1 Candidatus Zixiibacteriota bacterium | reverse complement strand
ATGGCCTGCTTGCCCGTGAGCACCAGATCGTACTCGCCGATCTTCTCGATGGCAGCTGCCAGTATCCGAGCCGTGGCCACGGCATCGGAGCCCTCGAACGCGGGATCGTTGCAGTGATAGAACTCGTCGACACCGAGGCTGGCGGCTTCTCTGAGCACAGCCTGGGCCGATTCGGGTCCCACCGTCACGGCGACCACCATGGCCCCGTGTGCTTCCCTGATCCGTAACGCCTCTTCGATGCCATAGGAATCGAACGGGTTTATCAAACCGGGACCCGACGGCAACTCGAGACCGCTGTCGGACACCTTGACGAGCTGAATTTCAGGAACCTGTTTCACACATACGATGATCTTCATAATAGCCCCATTTTAGATCGGTTTCGGCCGGCGAGCAACCTCAATCCAACCGGCGTTCGAAGCGGCGCTTGAAGTGGCGTTCGAAGTGGCGACGACACGCATTCCGAGGCCGTGTTTCAAGGCACGTATTCTTTTGCGAGATTCGGATACTCCTGCAGCAGCCTGCGAACTCGGGCGGTGTCTCCCGTCTTCGTCGCGTAACGCCTGAGGGTCCACGCCGCCTCGGCAAACTCTACGCGGTCCACATGAGACCGGACCAGCGCCAGTATGAGATCCGCCTCCGCATCTGCGCAGTGGGCGGCACGCTGCAGGTATTCGTGGCGCGCCGCCTGATCGCCGCGACGACCGGCGACTATGGCGAGACCGCGCCACCCCAGTGAGACATCTGCGTTCATCTCGACGGCTTCAAGCAGCAGCGCTTCCGCCTTCTGGAATTGTCCGATGTTGTAATATGCGATACCGAGTTCGGTCAGCACGGGTGCGCTGTGAGGGTTCAGTGCATCGGCCACATGTGCAGCCACCAGCGAACTGTCCCACGCTCCGTTGGCCCGGTGCGTCTTGGCCAGCAGCAGCCATCCGGCCGGCCGGGTGGGATCGAGCATGACGACCGATCGCGCGTGCTCCCGAGCCCCCACGACGTCGCCGCGCGCGAGAAGCCGGGTGCCGGCCTGCAGCCAGAGATCATCTTTGAAATGAAATGCGAGTGTCTGCTGTGCCCAGGTAACTGTAGACGTATCGCCGTTCGCCCGGGCCATGCGGCCGACCAGATTGAGCGCCACGCGGCTGCGGCGCGGATCCAGTCGCACGTAGTCTTTGATCTGCTCGACCGCGAGTGCCGGCCGACTCTGCACCCACGCACGTGGCCCCAGGCTGAGCAGTCCGAGGCTGATGGCCAGACCGGCCGTCACGGCCCGGCGCCGTGTTCCGGTGTCTGAATCGAGCGTGGTCAGAAACAGGAACACCGCCAGCGGTATCCCCGGAAAAGCGAACAGGTCCCAGTCCCGTGGCATACCCAGCTTGGGATCGAGAAAGAACGCCGCGGTCAAAGTGGAGATCACGAGGATGCGCAGAAACCAGAGATCTCTTCGGGCTGTCTTCTTGCGCGATCCCTGTTCGGTTCGGCCTGCGATCAGGACGAGAGTCCCGGGAACGAGGATCAGTACGAGGTTCACCACGTCGCCCACATGCTGAAGCGTCAGCAGCGTGTAACCGCCCATGGTAAACTGCGTGGGCCACGGCGGCACGAAAGCCAGACGGAAATACAGCCAGCGATCGGCCAGCACGACGAATCCACCGATGCCGATCGCGAGGGTCAGGGTTGCCAGCGCGATCTTTGCGGCGAGACTCATCGAGTTGATGCGTCGGGACACCCGGGTATCGGAGAGAGCCAGATACAGAGCGGCCGGAACCAGCGCCAGCGTGGTGAGGTGGAGCGAGAGAGCCCAGAGCAGCAGCGGTAGGATCCAAACACGTCGCCAGGTTCCCCGGGCAATCAGCACACCGCCGAGGGTAAACGTCGCCAGGGCCAGACCACGGAGTGCATAGTTTTCGACATAGCCGAAGAACATGAGCGTGGTTCCGCCCGTGCAGACGCCGAGGGCGAAGAGTACACGCGCCCACGTATCGGCGAACAGCCTGGCGGCCGCCCACCATGCCAGCAACATGAAACCGCAGCCCGCAGCCATAGACACGATTCGGTAGGTCCACAGGGCCGCCCTGTCGGCAGGACCGGGCAGCAAGGCATAAAGCGAATTGAGTACCAGGGCGCTGCCTGCGTCACGCGCCTTGAGAGTGAGTGCACCCCCGGCGAGTGTGGACAGAAGGCTGTACCCGTCGCCGAGGTAGTGAGCCTGCGCGCGTAACACGACGAACGCGGCCGCCAGTCCGATGGCCGTTAGAACGAGACGCCACGTCCAGATGACCTTCCATTCCCTGCGTTCCAGGCTCGACGGGCCTGCCCGCCGAGCCAGGCCGATGACGACGGAGCCACCCACGACCAGGCCACAGGCGAACAGCGCAATACGTACGAAGACGGGCAGGTACGCCCAGGTATTGAGTCCCCACAGGCGGATACTCGTGTCGAAGGATGCACCCAGAAACAGGAGGAGCGTCAGCAGGTACATGGCCGCGGGTGCGGCGATGCTGCGATAGTACTCCGCCCTGTTCTGTGCAGGCACGGGGAGGCGGGGCCGCTCAGCCCGGAGACCGTGCCCGGTGCGGCTCATGCCGTCTCTTGCCGCGCCCCCCCCTGCGATCTGGACGTCTTCGATCGATCGATCTTGAGTCCGGAGAGATCGCGACCGGAGGCGTCGCTCATGCCACGGTACCCTGCGCCTGCGCGACCAGTCTCTCTTCGGTGTCGTGCGCGCGCAGCGCTTCGAT
>JAUVRN010000463.1 GCA_030597645.1 Candidatus Zixiibacteriota bacterium | reverse complement strand
CATGCATGGCTGCGGCAAAGTCGCAACCCGGGAAACAGTCTGGATCGGGTACCCGCTCGCGGGGGGGGCCACGGGTCCGTGACTCCGAGCGTACCCGGCGCAAGCTGTTGGATGCCGCCGAGACGATCTTTGCAAAGAACGGTCTCGAAGGTGCCAGCACGGAGGCCATCGCCCGGCGTGCAGGCGTCTCCAAGACGATGCTCTTCTATTACTTCCACAACAAAGAGCAACTGTATCTCGAAGTCCTGAGGCGCCTGTTCGAGGCCGTGATCGACTCCGCACGCGCCGCGGAGATTGAGAACATGCCTCCCCCGGATGCGTTGCGAGCGATCGTGCAGGAGTACTTCGATATTCATCACCGTCGTCCCACGTACGCCGAATTGACGATCCGCGAGACCATGTCGTACGGGGGAAAGTACCTTCAGAAACTTAAGTACGACCTGCCCTTCGTGGGACAGCTCATGCGTGTGCTGCGCCGTGGAGAGCTGGAGGGCCAGTTTCGGGCCGTGGATCCGCTGAAGACCACGATCAGCCTTATCGGCATGACGAAGATCGTGTTCACCTACAGGCAGGCTATGGAACGGATGCTCGAACAGGATGTGCTGTCGAGTGAGGCCATCGCCGAGTGGCGCGACCACATTGTCGATCTGCTGCTAAACGGCGTAGTTACCTGTCCCGAGGGCGGCTCAAAACCCGATCCTCCCGAGAGCCACGTGCTGCGGGACACTGTGTACGGTACCGACCCGGGGGCCGAAGACTGAGCCTCCGCCCGGGCCAGGACTACATTACCGGAACGACGCCCTTGATCTCAGGGATCTCGGACTTCAGGATCCGTTCAACCCCTCCAAACAGCGTGGCCGTGGCTGATGGACAGCCCTGGCAGGCTCCGAGGAGCCGCACCTTCACGATGCCGTTCTCCACGTCCACGACTTCGATATCGCCCCCGTCCATCTGGACTCCGGGGCGAATCTTCTCATCGATTACCTTGTTGACCTTCGCCCACATATTCTAATCATCCTCGCTGATTCAGCCGCGCGCCGGGCCGCGGTGGCCGGAACGTTCCGAATCGGAATCTGCCTCTGAAACCTACCTCAAGACTAACTTCGTCAGATTAACTTCGTCGCCCAGGCCCGACTATGCATCCGAAGGCGTTCTGGCCGGCGCCTCTTTGCGTACCGGCAGCCGCTCGGCCACAGCGTCCGCGATACCGGAAAGCGCCTCATGTACGGCCGAGGTGTCGTCACCCGCCAGAAGGGGGGTGCCGGCGTCGGAGGTCTCCCGCAGCGACAGCGCCAGTGGCACTTCACCCAGGAACGGAGTATTCAGTTCGTCGGCCGTCCGGTGCGCACCGCCGTGCGCGAAGATCTCCGTTCGTTCGCCACAATGCGGACACGCAAAATAACTCATGTTCTCGATGAGCCCGATGATGGGCACGTTGGTTTCCCTGAACATGGCGATGGCCTTGCGCGCATCGGCAAGGGCCACATCCTGTGGCGTACTGACGATGATGGCGCCGTGGACTTCGATATTCTGAACCATCGTAAGCTGGGTGTCGCCCGTTCCAGGAGGAAGGTCGATCACCAGGTAGTCGAGACGGTCCCAGGCCACATCAAAAAAGAACTGTTGCAGGGCCTTGGTCACCATGAGGCCGCGCCAGATGACCGCGCTGTCACGATCCACGAAAAAGCCGATGGACATGACGTCGAGATCCCATTTGCGAACCGGCTGTACCCTCCGGTCGTCCGTAATCCGGGGCTTGTCGTCCTCCCCGATCCCGAGCATGAGCGGGATGGACGGACCGTAACAATCGGCGTCCAGCAGTCCGACCCGGTAGCCCTGCTTCTGAAGCGCCACGGCCAGGTTGACGGCCACGGTCGATTTTCCGACTCCGCCTTTTCCGGATGCCACCGCAAGCACTCTGTCCACGCCCGGAATGGGACGCTTGGGTGGCAGTCCCCCCCCCTTTCCGTCGGCGGGTGGCGCAGTCTTCGGCGGTGGCGGCGACTGCTGTTGTACATCCGTGGCCGTGTCGGGATTGACCAGGTTGACGATCACGTCGGTGACGCCGTCGAGCGCCAGGAGTCCGTCGTAGATCGTTCCGTCGAGTTGACGCTTTTGAGGAATCTCCAGGTCCCTGGAGAGTACGTCGACCTGAACGCGCCCGCACGCATATTTCCAGCTGAGAAGGCGGCCCGAGTCGCGCAGCAGACCACCTTCCGGTCCGGGCACACCGTCCAAAAAGGTGGCCACGGTACCCTCAATCTTCTGTTCGTCGCTCATATGATTAACGGAGTTCCTTTACGATCAGTGTGTTCCACGCCCCGTATCCCAGCGGAGGCATGATACGAGAGCGAATGACGCGCGTCAAGGAAGCAGGGTGGGCCGCCACACAATCGCGCTGGCGCGCCAGCGGACTTGCCCATGGTCCCATGGCCGTCGCCCCGGCGCCGATCGCGGTCGCTACGGGGCTGACCAGCATGTACCCCGGTTGGTACCTCCCAACCAACCAGATGAATGCGCCCTTCGCTGGACACTCAT
>JAUVRN010000318.1 GCA_030597645.1 Candidatus Zixiibacteriota bacterium | reverse complement strand
GGTTGGCCGCACGGCCCGGGCGGAGGCTACCGGGAACGCGTACACCCTGGTCGCTCCCGAGGACGAAGCAGGCCTTCGTGCCATTGCGCGGGGCATTGGGCAACGGATCCCGCGCAAAACCTTGCCCGGCTTTAGCTACCGCCAGACGTCCGAAGGCCGGTTCGTGGTCCCGCTGGCCGAGCGTCTTGCAATCATCCGCACCCGCAAACGCGAGGAGCGATCCCGCTCCCTCGCCAAGGCGCAGCGCCGATCGAACCAGGCCAAACCCACTCTATCAAAGAGATAGCGTAAAACAGCCCTTCTGTGCTATTCCGGTGCGTTGTCGGACGGGACGTAGTCGCGGCAGGGCTGCCCGCGCAGTGCGTTGCACGCCGGACGCTCGGTCGGTACGTCGACGCCGCTCACGATCGGGAGCACCACGCTCGACGGCTGCTCACTCGAATGCGCCACCGAGTGACGAACCTGGTCATCGAGATCGGCCAGGATGAACTGCCACTCGGCCCGGCTCGCCCCGGGCGTGTCGACAGAGACCCGAATCCGGGAACCGGCGCGGAAGACGTGCGCAAAGGGCATCAACAGGATGCGCGCTTCGGTCCACTCCCCCGGCGCCAGGTCCTCGGCATCCGCCTCGAGGTGGGTGTGCACCGGAAGCAGCTCGGTCGACGTGTCGGAGAGATGCCGATGGCTGGCTCGAAGCCAACCACTCTGTACGTAGCCCTCCTGTCCGTCGGGACGCACGTCGGTGAGGCTTACTTCCAGGTCTGCTTCGGTGGCCGTCGAGCGGATCCACAGGTCCACGCTGCCCGTACCGATCATCACGGTGTCCTGGTCGAGCGGCTCCCCGATGAAGGCCACGGCACGGTCTTCCAACAGCGGAGCGTATTCGTAGGAGGGCTGCAAGTCCCAGATCGAGCCGTCGGTCACGGTTGTGCGCCCTCCTTCCGCGGGGTCGTGCCGGAAGGTTGACGCGGAGTCGCTCACCGTGGGCGGGCTGTCGCCGAGTGATCCGTCGGGCTGGAAGTAGAGCCGCAGCGCTGTCGTTCCCTCGACCGGCCAGCTGTCAAAGTGGTGTTCGAAGCCGCCCACCGGCGCGCCGACGTCCAAACCTTGGGCGGTGCCGTTCTCGAAGATGATGCGTACCGGCTGCTCGGCCTCGTAGTCGGCCAAGGCCTGGTCGAAGTCGGTGTAACCCGCAAACCGCGTCTGCGGCAGCGGCATGCTGGCGCCCAGCTCAAACTCCATCAAGAACGGCGTCATGATGATCATCAGATTGTCGATTCGCGGGACCTTTCTGGCTACGTAGAAGTCGAGGAAGGACTTCCACTCGGTCAAGACCTGCGGGGTATACCCGTCAGGGTGCACGCCGTTGAACATCGTAAAGCGCTTCACGCCGCTGCCCGTGAACTTGTCGAGCATGGTCGCGAAGTGCGGTCCGGTTTGCTCGTCCTGCCAGGCCCCGGACAGGAACACCGGAATGTCGATCGTGTCGACAAAGGTCGAGGGCGCCAGCGGGTCCGCGATCACAGGATCGTAGAACTCGCTTTCGAGCGCTTTCGCGATCAAGTCTACCTTCTGCCCGTGCAGCAGCTGGTTTTCCTCGCAGACGGTGTCGCCCGCGTCGACCAGGGCCTGCTCCCACCCCTTGCCGTAAGGGTCTGCGCCGTCGAGCACGCCCTCGGCCCAGGCCAGCCCAAAGCCGTCGTTGAAGATGCCCCCCGGAGCGAGCACCGAGCGAGCGGTGTCCGCGATGACCGAAAGCGGCGTGATCGCCGCCAGGCTCGGCGGGTGGGTTGAGGCGACGAAGAGCTGGGTGATCCCCGGATAGGAAAGCCCGGCCATGCCCACCTTGCCGTGGGCCACCCACGGCTGGGCGGCCACGGTTTCGATGACGTCGTACCCGTCGGTCAGCTGGGCCGGTTCGAAGAAGTCGTAGGCACCGCCCGAACAGCCGGTGCCGCGCATGTTCACGCCCACGCTCGCGTAGCCGAACAGGCCCGCAATCAACCCGGACGGGTGATTCGGCACGTCGCAAAGTATAGGAAAGAAGATGCACAGGAATTCGATGTTGATGTCGTCCAGCTCGAACGGTGCGCCCGGCTGGGACGGGTCGTAGCCCGAGTAGTTGACCAGGGTCGGGTAGGGGCCGTTTTCGGGCGGCCCGGGCAGGACGACGTAGGCCGACAGAAGCGTTCCGTCGCGGGTCTCGATGTAGTTGAAGCCGCGCTTGAGCACCTGGGAGTCGTAGAATGCTTGCGGAGGCACGCTGCCCTCTACGCTCATTACGCGGTGCGGGCCGCTCTTTTCCGAATCAACGGCATCGATGGTCTCGATGTAGTACCGGCCATCCGGAGGCACGAGGCGAAATATGAGGCTGCCCAGGTCATCGATGACGCCCTCATCGATGAGATCTCCATCGGCCGCATAGAGGCCGAGCGTGGTCCCGGGGGCGGCATGGGTGACCTGCAACTGCTCGATGCTCTCGCGCACCGAGAAGCTCGCGGTGAATACATCGCCGTGGACGTCGCCCATACCGTCACCGTCTCCGCATCCGACGGCGGTTATGAGCACCATCACAAACACCCATGACCATCGAATCATCATTTTCATGCGCATCTCCGTGTAAGGGCCCAGGAGTCTTTATGATATATTTCTCGTCATTCTAAATCCAGAATCGGGAATGACGATGCGTGGCTGGGCCTGCGTCTGCCGGCTAAGCAGTTCCCGTACCGGCCGTCTTCTTGCGGAAGCCGTGATACACGTGCACCATCCACACGATGGCGAGGATCGGAACGAACAGGTTCACCACGGGCATGAGCGTCATGAGTGTGATCACGAGGCCGCCGGCATAGACCGTTCCCCTGTTCTGCTCCCCCAGCGCCTTGGCCTCCGGCTTCCCCATGTGGTACCCGGCCGCACTCTCGAAGAACTCGCGACCGAGAAGATAGCTGTTGAGCGCAATGGAAACGATGAAGCCGATACCGAACAGGTAGAAAGGCAGAACCAGCATATTCAGAAACAGTGCCCACAGGGTGAACCGAATGTCATGCCTCAGATCAGGCCAGAATCGCGGCTCCTGGCTGCGCACCTCATCCGGGTAGTAGGCACGCTCGACCCGGTCAATCGTCTTTTCTTGAAACATGCCGGCGATGAGCACCACGAGCACGGGCAACATAAACCATCCGGCGATCCCGGTACTACCGCCCACGATCCAGTTGACGAGCGAATCGAGCCAACCCGTTTCCAGGTTGACCAGGTGGGCGGTGAGCGAAGTAACGGTGGTCACCAGTACGATCACGACCGCCACCGCCAGCCCGGCACAGGCAAGCATCAGGCCCAGGAGACTGGCCTTGGTCACGGAATCCAGTGTCTTTGCAAAAGGATACACGATAGGGCCTCCGGCTGTGGACCGAGAAAGAAGGGGGCCTTCGTTCTCGGAGAACGTACATCTGTAGATTAGTGGCTGTCCCCAATTAATTGTCAATATTCGGAAGGCAAGCACGAACTGATCAAGACCAATGAAAGTCTCCCAACGCCCTCGAGGAAATTGCTCCTGAGTGACGTTT
>JAUVRN010000171.1 GCA_030597645.1 Candidatus Zixiibacteriota bacterium | reverse complement strand
TTCCAAGGACCCTCATGCATCGACTCGACTATCGCACCCGGCTGCTGATCGTGTTCGCGGTCTGGTGGCTCGCCTGGGCCTGGAAGCCGCTTCACCTGTCGGACTGGATACTCGAGAATATCCTCACCGTCGCCTTTGTCGCCATGCTGATCGCCACGCGCAACCTGTTCCGGCTGTCGAACGTGTCGTACACCGTGCTGTTTATCTTCCTCTGTTTTCACACGGTCGGTTCGCATTACACGTACGCCGAAGTGCCCTATGAGACGTGGACCCGAAAGCTGGGTTTTTCGATCAACGACACGCTCGGGTTCGAACGCAACCACTACGACCGTCTCGTGCATTTCCTGTTCGGCTTCCTGTTCGTCTACCCCATGCGCGAGTTTTTCATGCGTATCGCCGGCACGCGCGGCGCCTGGAGCTACTACCTGCCCGTGGAGCTGGTCATGGCACTATCGATGGTCTATGAGCTGGTGGAATGGGGGGCTACACGGTTGGTGGCCAGCGACCTGGGGATGGCCTATCTCGGCACTCAGGGGGACGTGTGGGACGCACACAAGGACATGGCGCTCGCCACCCTGGGTGCGATCCTGGGCATGTCCGTGGTAGCGCTGATCAACTCCTTCTACCAGTGCGACTTCGCAGGGGAATTCATCGACAGTCTACGTGTCAAGGATCCAACGCCTCTGGGCGAGGTGAAGCTGCGCGAATACCGTGCAGAGCGCCGCGAGAGCCGCGACGCAGGAGAGCCAGATCTCGGTTGACTATTTGCGCCTCCCGGGCTATGCTCCGCGGATGTGCTGATTGCACAATGGTCCCCGTACGTCAAAAATGAGATCTTGAGGAGATCCGGAGATGAGACGAATCGTTGCACTCGCCGTGATAGCTGTTGTGGCCCTGCCCGTCTTTGCGTGGGGACAGGAAGCCTACATGGAACTGTTGCGGCAGGATATCCGCACCAAGAAGACCGAAGTACTGACCATGGCACTTGCCCTCTCCGATGAGGAGGCCGGCAAGTTCTGGCCCATCCATCGCCAGTACGAGACGGAGCTGGCGGCCATCGGCGACCGGCGCCTGGCCAATATAAAGAACTACGCGGAGCATTATGATACGCTGAACAATGCTCAGGCCGATGCCATTCTGGCCGCGGCCTTCAAGATTCAGAAGGACCGCTCGGCGTTGATGGAGAAGTACTACAAGCAGATCAAGAAGGTGCTGCCCGCGACCACGGCGGCGCGCTGGGTGCAGGTCGAGTGGTTCATCAACGACATCATCGACGTGCGCATCGCAGCGGAGCTGCCCCTCGTGGAGACGGTTCGCGACGCAGTGGCAGAACCCAAGGGTTCCATGGGGCACAAGAAATAGAGGGATAGACGTTCACACTGGAAGATCCCCTGAAACAGGATGAATATGATGTCAAAACTCGTTCGAAACCGCAGGCCCGCCTGGACCGGTGTCGGAGTGCTGGTCGTGCTCGGCGCACTGGTACTGGCAGCCTGCTACCCGGGTGAGATCACCAGCATCCAGCAGTTGGACGTGGCGGTCACACACTGGGACACGACGTACACCTGGGCCAAGCCGGACACCACCGTCGGTCTGTATGACTCGATCGTCATCGTCGGCGACACGACCGGCGACACGCTGGCGACGGTGCTCGACAGTACGATCCGGGCGCGTGTCAAAGCGGGATTCGAGGGCTATGGCTACACGACCCGCCTGGTGCCGACCTCGGCCGATTCGACCTGGGTCGACAGTGCCGACTACCTGGTCACCCTCTCGGTGCTCAGAACCACCAACGTGAGTGTCAGCTATAATCCCTGGAATCCCTGGTATCCGTGCTATTACTGCTGGCCGCCGCCGCGCGTCGACACGTGGGAATCGGGCACGTTGTTCATCGACATGTGGAATGACATTCCCGATACCGCCAACAACGCCTCCCCGCCCGTGGTCTGGGAGGGTATCGTCAACGGCCCGCTGTCGTCGAACGTGGCTGTGAACGTAGAGCGCCTGGACGGTCTGATTCGCCAGGTGTTTGACCAGTCACCCTATCTGCAACCCAAGTAACGGCAGGAAATGAGGCGAAAACACATGAAGACGATCCGTATCGCATTGATGATTACCGCGGTCGTGCTGGTCGCCGTTCCTGCTTCGGCCCAGAACTGGTTCTGGGGCGTCACGTGGGGGCTGTCGGTACCGACCGATGAATTTCGCGAATACATCGACAAGGAGAGCTGGCGCAACTTCGGCCTGGAAGGCCGCAAGTTCGTATCGAGTAACCAGTCTGTCGGCCTTTCATTCAACTGGAGCGTGTTCAACCAGGAGACCCGGGAAGCGACGGACCTTTCGGGCACGACCATCGCCGGCGATCAGTTCCGGTACGTGAATGCGTTCCCGATGCTCTTGACGATGCATCAATACATCGGGGACGATGAGGGCATGCAGCTGCACCTCGGCGTGGGCGTAGGTACCTCTTACATCGAGCGGCGCACGGAGGTAGGGCTGTGGGCATTTGTCGACAAGACCTGGCACCTGCACCTGGCGCCGGAGGTTGGATTCACGTTTCCCATGGGCTGGCGTACCAAGGCCTTCATCATGGGCCGGTACAATTTGACCTCGGAAACTCAGGGCTTCCAGTACTCCTGGTTGGATATCCGGGTCGGGATTGTATCGTTGTAGCCTGATGCGGTAGACCAGAGCGGGATCGTGTCACGATCCCACAGCAGTTACCGGGCTGCCCGCACCATGCGGGCGGCCCTTTCTTTCTTGCGGGCCTGGATCGCCGTGCGACCGGGTTCCGCTCGAAGTACCGGCGTTGAATTCCTAATCACTTCCGGCCCAGATGCTCCTTGCGCTTGCATCGCGCGCATCTATCTTTTACCGCCTGCCAGCGGGGGCTAAGCCCACCTGATCGGCATATCCCCATGAAGGGGACAGGAGCCCAGTCATGTTCGGTTGCGGCGTGGAGCAAGTTCCGAGTACATCCGGGAGGATCGGGTAGGCGTGTCTGACGAATCCAACAGCCTGACGGTGGGTGTGGTCCGGGAGACCTTTCCGGGCGAATCACGTGTAGCCCTGATTCCCGACCTGGTACCCGCCTTGGACAGAAGCGGCCTCAGGGTCTGTGTCGAGAGTGGCGCCGGCCGTGCCGCGGGCCATCTCGACGACGAGTACACTTCCAAAGGCGCCGAGATATTATCTGATCGCAAGGCGATTTTTGAACGCGCGGACATCATTACCCAAGTACGGGGGCTGGGCGCCAATCCCGAGGCGGGGCAGGCCGACGTCGGGCTCATGCGCAAGGGCCAGACCATCATCGGGCAGCTCGACCCTCTCACGGAGCCGCAGACATGTCAGACGCTCGCCGACGCGGGCGTGACGTCGTTTTCGCTCGAACTCTTGCCGCGCATCACCCGGGCCCAGAGCATGGACGTGCTCTCGTCCATGGCCACCATCGCAGGCTACAAGGCCGTACTCCTGGCCGCCGATCATCTCAACCGCATGTTTCCGCTGCTCATGACCGCAGCCGGCACGCTGGCGCCGGCGCGGGTACTCATCATCGGCGTGGGTGTGGCAGGACTGCAGGCCATCGCCACGGCCCGTCGACTGGGCGCGCTGGTGAGCGCATACGACATTCGTCCCGCCGTCCGCGAGCAGGTGGAGAGCCTCGGTGCCAAGTTCGTCGAGCTGGACATGGACACGGGCGAAGCCGAGGGCAAAGGCGGCTACGCCAAGGCCATGGGTGAAGAGTTCTACAAGAGGCAGCGCGAACTCATGGCGGAGGTCTGCGCCGGGCACGACGTGATCATCACCACCGCCGCGGTGCCGGGGAAGAAGGCGCCTATCCTGGTCACCGCCGAGATGGTTCGGCGCATGGGTCCAGGATCGCTGATCGTGGACCTCGCCGCGGAGCGTGGGGGCAACGTAGAGCTGACCAAAACCGGCGAGACGGTGGTCGAAAACGATGTGACCATTCTCGGCCCGGAAAACCTGCCTTCGTCGGTGCCGTACCATGCCAGCCAGATGTACGGCAAGAACGTACAGACGTTCCTGCAGCATCTCGTCAAGGAGGGTCAGCTTCAGATCGACACCGAAGACGAGATCACGCGCGACACGCTGATCACGCGGGACGGTCAGGTCGTCAACGAGCGCGTCAAAGAAGCACTCAATCCAGGTTCATCCGGGGGAGGTGCCGGCTAGTGGAAGTATTCGTGAACGCCATCACCGTGTTCGTCCTGGCCATGTTTATCGGCTTCGAGGTGATCACCAAGGTGCCGCCGACCCTGCACACGCCGCTCACATCGGGTGCCAACGCGATCTCGGGCATCACCATCATCGGCGCGCTGCTTTCGGCCGGGCTCCAGATGACCACACTGACCACGATACTCGGTTTCCTGGCCGTGGTGTTCGCCATGATCAACGTCGTGGGCGGGTTCACCGTGACGCATCGTATGCTCTCGATGTTCAAGCGGAAGTAGGGGGGGCCCCCATGCAATCCGCTCTGACGAACATCGTCTACCTGCTTGCCGCGGTTCTGTTCATCCTGGGGCTCAAGGGGCTGTCCAGCCCGCGCACGGCGGTCCGCGGCAATCGCATGGGCGCTTTTGCCATGCTCCTGGCCATCGTGGCCACTCTCATTGACCAGAACATCGTCAGTTACGAGATCATCGTCGCCGGCTTAATCGTGGGCAGTGCCATCGGCCTGATCATGGCCCTCAAGGTCGAGATGACCGGGATGCCCCAGATGGTAGCCCTGCTCAACGGCTTCGGCGGTGGCGCGTCACTGCTGGTAGCTGGCGCGGCGCTGATAGAAGCTGCAGGTGGAGCGGGTGCCGCCACACAGGCCGCCGGTATCCAGTTTGCGGTGGCCATATCCGCGGCGGGGGTCATCGGCGCGGTCACGTTCTTTGGCAGCATGATCGCCTTCGGCAAACTGCAGGGCATACTGCCCGGCCGGCCGATCATGTTTCCAGGTCAGAAGGCGCTCAACGGGCTCCTGATTCTCGCGACCATCGTGATGACGGTACTGCTGGTGCTCGACCCCACCAACACGATGTACTTCTGGATTATCGTGGGACTGGCCACGCTGCTCGGTATCACCAGCGTCATCCCCATCGGCGGTGCAGACATGCCGGTGGTGATCACCCTGCTCAACTCGTATTCGGGTCTGGCCGCCTGCGCCACCGGGTTCGTGCTCAACAACTACGGACTCATCATCGCCGGATCCCTGGTGGGTGCCTCGGGCATGATTC
>JAUVRN010000346.1 GCA_030597645.1 Candidatus Zixiibacteriota bacterium | reverse complement strand
TGCAGTGGCGTTGCCCCAGGCGTGCGCATCGAGGTAGGCCCGAATACCGCTGCGAAACGTCTCCTCACCGAGGTAGACCTCGTACATCCCGAGCACCGCCTGGCCCTTGGCGTAGATGGCGCCGATGTTGGCAGCCAGATCCGAGACGCTGCGAATAGGCTGGCGCACCGGCAGCGCCGACGGGCGAGCGTCGGACGCCATGGTCCGCTGCATCGATTGTACCTGGCTCACGTCCATCCCGTACTCGGGAAAAACGTCATTGGTGATCTTGTCCCCCATCCACTCGGCGAAGGACTCATTGAGCCAGAGGTCGTCCCACCAGGCCATGGTCACCAGGTCGCCGAACCACATGTGTGCCAGTTCGTGTGCGGTGACCGATGCCTGCCGTCGTCGCTGGGCAACACTGAGCGTCTTGGGATCGGGAAGGAGAAGGGACTCCGTATAGGTGATGGCACCCGGATTCTCCATGGCCCCCCAGTTGAACTCGGGCACGGCGATCATGTCGAGCTTGTCGTACGGATAGGATCGACCAAAGTACTCTTCGAGCGCGGAGAGAATCGGCGGTGTAATCTCCAGAGCCAGCGTGGCCCGGTGACTCTTGCCCTGAGTCGTCACGATGCGTGTCGGTACGGGCATGCCGGGCACATCCACGGTCTCAAACGGACCCACGGCGATGGCCAGCAGGTACGAAGGCATGGGGGGTGACGTGGCAAACGTGACTGTGCGCCAGCCACCCTCGGTGGTCTCGGACTCGATGGGCGTGTTGGTGATGGCCATCTGTGCTTCGGGCACGGTCAGCACGAACTGGTAGGGAAACTTGAAGGCAGGCTGATCGAAGCAGGGAAACGCCTCGCGCGCCTCATCCGCCTCCATCTGAGTGAACAGGTAGCCGCGCTCTCCCTCCTCCATCTTGTACAGTCCGTTGGCCTGCCGGTCGTAATCATCCTCGAAGTCGATGTCGAGCCGGTACTCGCCGGGTGGCAGTGACGCCGCCGGCTGCACACGAAGGGTAAGTGTGTCGGGTTGCCCCCAGTCGATATCCACGGGCTGGTCATCCGAGGAGAGCACGGCCCAGTTGATCGTCATGTTCTCCGCGTGCAGGGTGAAGACGTCGACCGGCTGGTCGATGCGCAGCGCAATAGACACATGCCCGGTATAGGTATCTGCATCGGGATCGAGTCGCAGATCGATCCGCTGGTACGTGGGAGTCACATACGTCGGTAGTTGTTCCTCGGCCTGCAGGGGCATGACCCATGCCAGCCCCGCAGCGACGGTGACCATCTGAATCAGTCTAGTGCCGTGCATGAATACGCCTCTTCCCTTCTGTGAGCGCACTGACGGTCTGGACGTTCGCACGTCGATGCAGAATAGACGGGGATACGCGACCGAACACGCGTAGTTAAGAGATCCCGGTGGTTTTCGGTCAACGCCTTTGGACCGACCGCACGCGGCATCCTTTCGCCGGCGGACAGCAGCAGCCGGTCCACGGCGCAGTCGCCCGAGGCGTTCGGCGACACACGCGGAGCACGTTGCTTCCTCCCGGCCGGCTGTCTTGCATGCACTACCTACAGGGCTTTTCATCATCCAGGTAACATAATCCGGCTCCTCCCGACCCGTGCGCGTCACTCCATCGACCACTTGCCCGTAAACGACGCGCACCGCCTGCCGATAAGACCATTGGAGGCACCAGTATATGAATGAGCGACGCAAGAAGACTCGCCGTCGCACACCCTGTCAGACGGCGGTATTCGATTCATCCACCGGTGAACATCTGGGCTGGGTCGTCAATATCACCTGTGAGGGCATCATGCTCAGAGGTGAGGAAGCCCTGAACACGGATCAAATCTACGACCTCCGCATTGAACTGCCCGATCCGATCAAGGGACACTCCAGACTCGACGTTCGCGCGCACACCCTCTGGTCCCAGAGGAGTATGGACCCGGCGTACTACAACTCCGGCCTGGAGTTGGTGGAAGTACCGGCCCACGTGAATGCGGTGATTGAACTGCTGGTTCGGGACGCCGTGTTTCAGCGCTGGGTCAGCTGAACGGCCTTCTCACCCGAATCGTCAGACCGAACAAGCGCACATGTCCCGGCGGCTCCCCTCTCGCCGGAGTCTCGCTCGTAGCAAGCGGTTTTTTCGCTCCGAAAGCACTTTTTCAGCACCCTGCCAGGCAGATTGTACGTTGAATACGGGTAATGAGCGTCACTGATCGCCGGGACGGCCGTTTCGCGCTCCGGACGCGCCAGCTTTGCCGGCATTACCCGCGGGGCCCCCAGCTCATCCGCGCTGTGGACGAGGTTGACCTGGATGTGCCTGAAGGCGAATTCCTTGCCGTAGTGGGCGCCTCCGGCTCGGGCAAGTCGACGTTGCTGAACCTGCTCGCCGGTCTCGACACCCCTACCTCCGGCACGGTCGAAGCGGGCGGATTGCGTCTGGCGGATCTGACCAGGCGCCAGCTTGCGGCCTACCGGGCGGAGCGCGTCGGCATGGTGTTCCAGTCGTTCAATCTCATCCCCCATCGTTCCGCGGTTCAGAACGTCGAACTCGCGCTTTATTTCAGCCACGTGCACCCGGACGAACGGAGACAGCGTGCGGCCCGCCTGCTCGACCGCCTGGGCCTGACGGACCGGTTGGACCACCGGCCCGCGGACCTGTCCGGAGGCGAGCAGCAGCGGGTGGCCATCGCTCGGGCGCTGATCAAGCAGCCGCGAATCGTATTCGCGGATGAACCGACAGGCAATCTCGACCGGGACAACGCCGACGCGATCATGGCCCTGCTTTCCGAACTCCACGGCGATGGCCTGACCGTAGTCCTGGTGACCCACGATGTGGATCTGGCGGCGCAGAACGCCTCGCGTGTAATTCGCATGCACTACGGTCGGATCGAATCCGAACGCGACCCGGATCAGGCGAGGGAGCGCTCAGCATGACCGCGCGTGACCTGCTCTCGATCGCCGGGAACAACCTGCTGCGTATGAAACTTCGCACGTCCCTGTCGGTGGCCGGTGTCGTCATCGCCGTGGGCGCGTTCGTGGCCATGCTCTCTTTCGGAGCCGGCAACCAACAGTTGATCGCGGAACAGTACGACCGTTTCGGCCTGTTCTTCACCATGCAGGTGTACCCCGCCCGGGACCACGACACCTCGCAGGTGCGCCTCCTGGATGACCAGGCACTGGAGGAGCTGGCCTCGATCCCCGGCGTGCGATTCGCGTACCCGCTGGAAGCCTTCGACGTCGAGATGCGTTTGGGTGACTCGGTCACACGGACTCAGGCGCAGGGCGTTTCTCCGCGCGCCCGCTCCACGCCCATGCTCTCTCGACTTCAGGCAGGCCGCCCCCTGACCGGAGACAGCAGCCG
>JAUVRN010000344.1 GCA_030597645.1 Candidatus Zixiibacteriota bacterium | reverse complement strand
CACTGCTCAGGTGCTCTCTCGTGCCCAGAACCTCCTGGCGCTCGAGCCCGACAGCGAACTGGGCCTTCGATACCTTCGTCGTTACGCACCGCCCGATTCGCCCCGGGTAACCAGCATCGATGCGCTCAAACAGGACGACGAGGCCTGGGGTTGGTATACCCGGGGCTTCGCCGAGTTCCGCGAGGGGCGTTACGACGAGGCCATCGGTCTGTGGCAACGCGTCCTCGAGCGTTATCCCGGCAGCGAGGACACACGCAAGAATCTCGAACAGGCACGCCTCCGGCAGGACGCGGCGGACCACCGGGACGACAAGTAAGTGCGATTCGGTCGACGGCGCATCGTCCGGGAGGTGGTCTCCCAGTTTCCTGCTGAAGAGGCGCAGCTGGAAGGAATTCGTCGCTATGTCCAGGAATCGTGTCGCACCACACCGCTAACCTCCAAGGATATCAACAGCATTCTGCTCGCCATCGAGGAGGCATGCACCAACGTCATTCGACACGCGTACCTGTACGGTCGCGGCGCCATTCGTGTTCACATCGCCGTGGCCGGAGATCGCGTCACCTTCAGCATCTATGACCGGGGTAGAAGTTTCGACTTTGACCGTTCCGGGGCACCGGACCTGGGACGCTACGTCGAGACGGGTCGCAAGGGGGGCCTCGGCATCTACCTCATTCGAAAGATCATGGATGAGGTCGACTATCGTACGATTGGTGACGAAAACCGGCTTCGGATGGTCAAGCTCTTCCCGCGCACGCAGGCGGTGACCACACCCCGTCGCGGACTCTCCATTCGCGTCAAGTTCTCGCTTTTCGCATTCCTGTTGGTCCTGGCCATCGTCAGCGGTGTGTACTTCCATTTCGACCGCCGACTCACGCTGAGCGCCGAGGAGCGGCTGACTGAAGAGATCAAACGGCTGGGGCACAGCGTGGCGACCACGAGCGCGAACTACATCCGCAATCGGCGATCCGATCTGGAGTTCGACGAACTCGTTCACGAAAGCGCCAAGGACCTCGGCGGCTTACACGAGCTGGTGATCATCGATCGCAACGGTATCGTCCAGGCGAGTTCCGAATCGCCGGAGCTCATGCATACCCCGTACGCCGTTCCCGATGGGACCCCGTGGGAGCGGGACACCGATATCCTGAGGGTTGTGGAGACGCAGGGGGGCGTACTCTACTTTGCCGCGCCGATCGACGGCGGCGGCACGGTGTGGGTCGGTCTGGAACAGTCCCTGATCGAAGAGAGCATTGCCAGGGCGCGCCGCGGTGCGCTCGTCATTGCGGCGGTCGGATTGTTCGTCGGTATGCTCTCCGTGTACTTCCTCTCGATCTATTTCGTCAAACCGATCCAGAAGCTCACCGAGGGCGTTCGGCGTATCGGTGCCGGCGATCTCGACACGGTGCTGCCCGTGGAAGGATCGGATGAATTCGGCCAGATCGCGCATGCGTTCAACGAGATGACGGTCAAGTTCAAGAAAGCGCAGGACAGCCGCGTCGAACAGGAGCGCATGCACAAGGAAATGCAGGTCGCGCAGGAGATACAGCACGCGCTTCTGCCGTCGAGCTTTCCCCAGATCGAGGGTTATGATCTGGCCACGATTTACCAGGCGGCCAAAGATGTGGGCGGGGACTACTTCGACTTCGTCTGGATCGACGACGACACCCTGGGGATTGTGGTCGCGGACGTGTCGGGCAAGGGCGTTCCCGGCTCCCTGGTGATGACGATGATTCGCACGGCCATTCGGCTGGAGGCGCGCGGCAACAAGAGCGCCGTCGACATTCTCAAGCGCGTCAACGACTTTGTATCCGACGACGTCAAGCGCGGCATGTTCGTGACCATCTTCCTGGTCGTACTGGACGCCAAGCAGCGCCGCATCACGTTCGCCTCCGCCGGACACAATCCGCTCATACTCTTCCGGGCACGAGACCACAAAACCTACTTCCTCAATCCCAAGGGGATTCCGCTCGGCATGCAACTTCCCGAGGGTATCGACTTCGCCGGGCGTCTCGAGGCGGACTCGATCCGTCTGCAGAAAGATGATCTGCTCGTGATCTACACCGACGGGGTGACGGAAGCCATGAACCCGCGCCGTGAGCAATACGGCATCGAGCGGTTCCTCCGCTTCATCCATGATCATGCACATCGGAGCACGGACGACTTCGTGGCGGCCCTGCAGGAGGATCTGGGCACATTCACCGGCAATGCGGCACAAAATGACGACATCACGCTGGTGGCGATCAAAGAGGAAGTGGCCCTGGACGAAGTGGTTTTCCGCCAGCGGCGTCAACTCATCGACCTTGTGGACACGCAGGGGCTGTCGGTCAAAGAAGCCTGTGAGCGCATGTCCGTTTCACCGTCGACGTACTACAAGTACCGCCGGCGCTTCCAGCAGGAAGGAGCCGCCGGGCTCATCGATCGCCGCAGCAGGGCGGCGCAGTCCGCGCGACAGCTGTCGGTGGACGAGCTGCAGTACCTGACCCGCTTGATCGCCAAACACCCCGAGTGGGGCGCCACGAGGCTGCAGCGGCATCTCGTGGAACCGGAGCATGGCGGGCTCGATCTGGATGAGCGTGCCATCTACGATGAGCTGGTCCGCATTCGCCTCAATACGCGCGAGCTGCGCATAGCCTATGCGCTGAGGCATGGCCACGACAAGCCGGCGGAACTGGCCGAGCAGCTGGATCAACTGAGACAGCGCCGTGCCGAAGCCGAGGACGAGCCCGAGCAGGCGGAAGTGTTGGAGAAACAGTATCGTGCCGAGGCACGGGACCGCGTGCAGAAGGTACTCGATCGCATGGACCGTGCGGCACGGGACTCTGGATTGCACGAGGCCGACCGGCAGCTGCTCCAAGAGGTGGTCGACGAACTGGCACCGGTGGCGGACGGCCAATTGCTCGCGGACTTCGTGACGCGGATGGTCAGCAAGCTTGCCGTGACCAGGAGTGTACGTCGAGTGGACCCCGGACCGCACGTGCTGGACTCGGAGCAGTGGGGCGACGAAGCGCGTAAAGGTTTTGAACAACTCAAAGAGAACGGCATCGACCTGCCCGAGGAGCCGGAAGTCGATTCGGCAGACGCTTCCCACACGCTGGACAACATCATGAAGCGCAGGGGAACTAAGCCGTGAAGCGCATCGCGGTGGTGACCGCCAAGGGCGGCACGGGGAAGACCACGACGGCCATCAACCTCGGTCATGGACTTGCGCTGTCCGGACGGCGGGTGCTGCTCATCGACTGCGATCCCCAGGGCAACATTTCGGCTGCGTTCGGCCTGGAGCCCGAGATGGGTCTGGCCGATCTGCTCACCTCGGGGAAGGCGGCCATCGAGTATCTGCGGCCAGGGCTCTATCTGGTGGATTCCGGTGGGCAGCGACT
>JAUVRN010000127.1 GCA_030597645.1 Candidatus Zixiibacteriota bacterium | reverse complement strand
TGCCGTCGGGGCTCAGCAGAAACTCCACGGCCACGGCACCACGGTAGTCGACCCGCTCGGCCAGCCGGCACGCGTCGGCCCACATGGCTTTGCGAATGGCGTCGTCCACGGCTACCGATGGCGTCTCTTCAATGATCTTCTGGTGGCGCCGCTGCAGGCTGCACTCGCGTTCGCCCAAGGCGACGGCCCGTCCCTGCCCGTCCCCGATGATCTGTACTTCGACGTGCCGGACCGGACGAATGTAACTCTCCACAATCAGGCGGGAGTCGCCGAAGGCCGATTGGCCTTCGCGGCGGGCGGCATCGATGGCGTCGCTCAGTTGAGCCCAGTCGTCCACCAACCGCATGCCCTTGCCGCCGCCACCTGAGGCGGCCTTGAGCAGTATGGGCAGCGGCAAGGTGCGTGCTGCCTTTTCAATGGCGGCCGGGTCGTCACTGGCTTCGACGCCCGGTACCGTCGGTACGCCGGCCGCGTTGGCATGGCCGCGGGCCGTCGACTTGTCCCCCAGCGCTGCCATGGCCTCCACGGTCGGGCCGAGGAAGACGATACCCGCGTCGTCGCAGGCACGCACAAATCCCGAGTTTTCCGCCAGGAATCCATAGCCCGGGTGTACGGCCTGGGCGCCCGAGGTCCGCGCCGCGTCGATCACGGCGGAGATGTTGAGGTAGCTGTCGCGTGCGGACGCCCCGCCGATGCAGTATGCCTCATCCGCGGCCAGGACATGCGGAGCGTTCGCATCGGCTTCGGAGTACACGGCTACAGAACGGATCCCCAGATTGCGCAGCGTGCGCATGACGCGTACGGCGATCTCGCCACGGTTGGCCACCAGGACCTTGCTAAACATCGTCTGCCTTTTTCTGCCAGGGCGGAGTGGTCTTGTCCATGAAGGCGTGCAATCCGGCCTGTGCCTCCTCGCTCACCCGTACCCGGGCGATCGTGCGGACGCACAGGTCGATGGCTTCGTCTCTCGGCGCCACGGCCACGGCACGAATCAGGGCCTTGATCTCACGCACGGCGCGCGGCCCGCTATCGCGCAGAGACGCGAGGATCTCGTCGATCCGGGTGTCGAGCGCCCCGGGCTCGACGGCTACGTGAATCAGGCCGGGCGGCGCCGTGGCCGCGGTGAACAGTTCGGCGGTCAGGAAGTACCTGCGCGCCTGCGCCACGCCGATCTTGGCGATGCAGAACGTCGAAATCACGGCTGGAATGATCCCGAGTCGCACCTCGGAAAAACAAAGTTTGGCGTCGGCCTCCGCTACGACCACGTCACAGGCGGCGAGCAATCCGAGGGCGCCGCCAAACGCCGCACGCTGCACCCGCGCGATCACCGGTACCGGGCACTCGTCGATGGTGCGGTACATCTGCGCCATCGCCTGTGCGTCGGCCACGTTGTCGGCTTCGGTTCGGTCCATGGAGCGGCGCATCCAGTCCACGTCGGCTCCGGCACAGAATACCCTGCCCTCGCCTCCGAACACGATCGCGCGCAGCGAATCGTCGGTACCCAGTTGCTCGAAGACGTCCGTGAGCTCGGCGATCATCGTCTCGTTGAATGCGTTGCGAACGTCCGGGCGGTGCAGTAGTACGCGCGCCACGTCGCCCTCGCGCGTCACCCGCAGTGTCTGGTGTGTCGTGGCGGTCATGTGGCCTGGGTCCTACATCCGGAACACGGGATAATCGGTGGTGGTGACCGGTGCGTTCAGTGACGCCGAGAGCGCCAGCGCCAGCGCAGTGCGCGTCTGGGCCGGGTCGATGATACCGTCATCCCACAACCGGGCGGTGGCATAGTAGGGATGGCCTTCCACCTGATACTTGGCCCGGACCGGATCGCCGATCTTCCGTTCCATCTCGAGCGTCAGCTTTTCTCCCTTCTTGGCCAGCTGCTCCCGTTTGACGGTGATGAGAACCTGAGCCGCCTGTTCGGCGCCCATCACCGAGATGCGGGAGTTGGGCCAGGAAAACAGCAATCGCGGCAGGTAACCGCGACCGCACATGGCGTAGTTGCCGGCTCCGTGCGAGGCACCGATGAGGATCGTGAACTTGGGCACGCGGGCGGTGGCCACGGCCTGTACCATCTTGGCGCCGTCCTTGGCGATGCCGCCCTGTTCGGCCGCTCTGCCCACCATGAAGCCCGTGATGTTCTGGAGGAAGATCAGCGGCACGCGCCGCTGGCAGCACAGTTCGATGAAGTGTGCTCCCTTGAGCGCGGACTCGGAAAAGAGCACGCCGTTGTTGGCCACGATGCCCACCGGGTAACCCATCCAGTGCGCAAACCCCGTGACCAGCGTCGTGCCGTAGTTGGCCTTGAATTCGTGAAAGCGGCTGCCGTCCACCAGGCGCGCGATCAGTTCGCGCACTTCGTAGGGCTGGCGAACATCCTTGGGCAGGATCCCGTACATCTCGTCGGCCGGATAGAGCGGTTCTTCCGGTTCACGCACGTCGAGGTCGACCCTCTTGACGGTATTGACGTGCTCTACGATGTGTCGCGCGATCTCGATGGCGTGTTCGTCGTGGTCGGCGAGGTGGTCGATCACACCCGAGATGCGCGAGTGCATGTCGGCGCCGCCCAGTTCGTCCACAGTCACGTCTTCGCCGATGGCCGCCTTGACCAGCGGCGGTCCGGCGAGGTAGATCGTGCCGTTGCCTCGGACGATCACATTTTCGTCGCACATGGCAGGAACGTAGGCACCGCCCGCCGTGCACATGCCCAGGACAATGGCGATCTGGCGGATGCGCGCGGCGGAGAGCATGGCCTGGTTGTAGAAGATCCGGCCAAAGTGCTCTTCGTCGGGGAATACCTCCGCCTGTTTGGGCAGGAACACACCGCCCGAATCGACCAGGTACACGGTGGTCAGACGGTTTTCCAAGGCGACGTTCTGCGCCCGGATGTGCTTCTTGATGGTCTCGGGGAAGTACGATCCTCCTTTGACGGTGGCGTCGTTGGCCACGATCATGCACTCGCGGCCGGTCACCGAACCGATGCCGGTCACCACGCCGGCCGAGCGGATGTCGCCGCCGTGCATGTCGTGGGCCGCCATGGGGGAGAGCTCCAGAAACGGGGTATCCGGATCGATCAGCAATTCGATACGCTCGCGCGGCAAGAGCTTGTTGCGCTTGCGATGCCGGGTCAGCTCGGGAGAGTCTTCGACTCCGGGCAGCCGGTCCAACTGGGTGCGCAGGTCTGCCAGCAGTGTCTGGTAGTGATCGTAGTTGATCTTGTATTCACTGGATTTCGTATCGACGTGTGATGCGAGAACGTTCACTTCGGGTCGTGGCTCCTGCTCTGGGATTCGTCCAACTTCAGTGTTTCAGGCCGTCGTGAGTGGAAGACACGCGACCGCAGAATGCCTGGCACCGTGCGAGCGACCGACGGTTTCCACGCGAGTGCTCTGAAACACCGAAATTCCATGGTACGAGTCCGGGCCCGACCGGGCAAGTACACCCCGCTTGACCCGGCCCGGGGTGGCCCGGCATGGTGTGCGGCATCGCAGGGAGAATCGAGTGTGAGACACTATCGCAAGGAGCTCTGGTTCCAAACGGATCGGCGACGGCAGCTGATTAATATCACGCCACAGGTGCAGGACGCGCTGGACGAATCGGGTATCCGCGAGGGACTGGCGCTGGTCAACGCGATGCATATCTCGGCCTCCGTATTCATCAACGATGATGAGTCGGGTCTCCACCAGGATTACGAGAACTGGCTGGAGAAACTCGCACCGGAAAAGCCCCATTCGCAATACCGTCACAACGTCGGTGAGGACAATGCGGATGCGCACCTGAAGCGCACGATCATGGGTCGGGAGGTGGTGGTGGCCGTCACCGAGGGGCAGCTCGACGTTGGTCCCTGGGAACAGATCTTCTATGGCGAGTTCGACGGCAAGCGACGAAAGCGCGTGCTCGTCAAGATCATCGGCGATTGAGCGGGGCGAGACCTACAGCAACATCGAGGTCAGTCGTTGAAGAGATCGTCGAAGCGTTTCTTGCGCTCGTCTTTGGAGGCGTCCACGCTCTGAATGCCGCCCGGGCCCTTGACCGCCATTCGAACCTGGAACCAGTCGCAGAAGTTCGCCTTTTCCTTGTTGGGGACGGGTGTGTCGATCGTCTCCTTGCACTGCCAGCGAACGCTGGGATCGAAGTACCGGCACCCGCGGCAGGTGCGGAGGTCGGTGAGGCAGTGCGGACACTGATCATTACGGGCGATGCCTCCCGTCAGTCCCGTGGGGCGGCTGCAGCCCCAGCAGATGAGTCCTTGTTCGGCCATAGGTCCACAAAGTAAGAGCCGGCGAAGGGAATTGAACCCCCAACCTGCTGATTACAAATCAGCTGCTCTACCGTTGAGCTACGCCGGCCCGCGATGAGCGGCAGGAACCTAGTGCCCTGAGTCAGAAATAACTAGTCCTTTTCGCGTGCCCTCACGACGCTTGACGTCGTTGCGTCTCCTCGGCGTAACTCCGTGTTACGCCTTCGTCTTCGCGCCTCGTCGAGCGTCGCGATGCCGCACGACAAATGTTCAAGCTATTCCTGACTCAGGGCACTGGGTCGATGGTGAGGAACATGTCAACGTATCTCTTCAGTGTCGGGACGGTCCGGGAATAGAAATTGCTAAGTGATTGTCGATGAGTATATTGGACATGACTCCCCGGCGACATCCCCGCATCACGACGACGACGATGACGATGACGACGAAGATCATTCTCGCGGCCATGCTGCTGGTTGGGTCGACTCCGGGTGAACACCGAGCCCAGTTCACCAAGGAATACAATCCCTGGCCGGTTGTGGCCGGCGACACGCTCGAATTGCCCTTCTGGGGAGGCATCAACGACCCCAAACCGTCCCTGGAAGATTTCGACGGCGACGGCCTGGTCGATCTGTTCCTTGGTGAAATCAAGGGCAAGCTCGGCTATCTGCGCAACACCGGTACGCCGACGGCACCGGTGTGGACACCCGTCACCGAACGGCTGGGCGGCCTGGATGTCGGCACGTGGCACACGTTCTGCGACATCGACGCAGACGGGGACCTGGACCTGTTCGGAGACTCCCGCGACGGTCTCACGCATTACTGGCGCAACGATTCGGGCGGCGACATCGTCTTTACACTGATGGACACCGCGTTCGGCGGATTCGAAACGGGGCAGAACAACACGTGCGACTTCGCCGACATTGACGCGGACGGCGACTGGGACTTCTTCTTCGGCAATCTCTCCGGCACGGTTTCGCTCTGGCGAAACATCGGCGATTCAGCC
Organism: Candidatus Zixiibacteriota bacterium; assembly: GCA_030597645.1. GTDB lineage: Bacteria > Zixibacteria > MSB-5A5 > JAUVRN01 > JAUVRN01 > JAUVRN01. Next base: position 1,027 of record JAUVRN010000127.1, on the reverse strand, counting down.
CATCCCGTATTCGTATTCGAGACAAACTACTACGACAGCATCATTGCCTTTCCCGGCGGCCTGGCCGCCGACACGCGGGGACACGGATTTTCGACGCTGCGATTTGCAGACATCGACACGGACCAAGACTTGGACCTGTTCTACGGCGATATCTTCAACTTCAGCATGTACTACTTCCGTAACGATGGGACGGCCGACACGTCGGCACTGGGACGTATCACGGAGGAATACCTGCCCGCGCCGACCCTCGGATTCAATCACGCGGCCTTTGCGGATCTCGACAACGATCTCGATCTCGACCTCCTGGTTGGCGCGGCCAACGGCCAGAATCTCGGCAACCTCCTGTTGTGTCGAAACGTCGGCAACCCGTTCCAGGACAGCTTCGTCGTGGAGACCGCGGATCTGCTCACCAATATTGATGTGGGCAGTTTTTCGGTGCCGGCGTTCGGGGACCTGGACGGGGACCATGACTGGGACCTGCTCATCGGAGGCGGCGACGGCCGCCTGACGCATTACGAAAACACGGGTACAAGCCAGAGTCCTCGCTTTGAGCGAACCACGGCCTTCTTCCATGGGATCGACGTGGGGCTTTCGGCCGCACCCGAGCTCGTGGACTGGGATGCGGACGGTGATCTCGACCTGTTCATCGGCACCGAGTCGGGGGCGGTCGAATTTTGGAGGAACGACGGATCCGCCACGAGCTTTGCGCCGGTCAAGGTCACGCGCAACTTCGGCGGCATCCAGGTAGATCGGCTGGCCGTTCCTCGCATCGCCGACATGAATGGTGACGACACGCTCGATGTCATCGTGGGTGAGTGGGACTTCAACGGCTTTGCCAACGTGCGGCTGTATCGCAACATCGGTTCGCAGTCCGCGCCCATCATCGTACTGGTGGATGCCTCGCTGTTGACCCGCGTGTTTCGCGAATTTGCGCTGCCGGTCGTCGAGGATTGGGATGGCGACGGGGCAAAGGACCTGATCGTGGGCGGGCGGTTTCTCGATCTCACCTGGTATCGCAATACGGCCG
>JAUVRN010000314.1 GCA_030597645.1 Candidatus Zixiibacteriota bacterium | reverse complement strand
TCAGCGGAATGCCCGCATAGGCCGGCACGCCGACGCCGGCCGAGACACCGGGCACCACTTCAAACGGCACCCCGTGTTGCCGGAGGTACTGTGTCTCCTCCCCACCACGCCCGAACACGAACGGATCACCACCCTTCAACCGTACCACACGCTTGCCCTCCCGAGCCAGCGCGACCAGCAGTGCGTTGATCTCCTCCTGGGGCAACGCGTGATGATCGGGACACTTGCCCACGTACCGGCCTTCGACGCCCGGCGGCAACGTGACGATCAGTTCGTCCGAGATTAGATTGTCGTACACGACCACCTGGCACTGGTCGAGCAGCTGGGCACCCCGTACGGAGATCAAGTCCGGATCACCCGGACCGGCCCCCACGAGGTACACCATGCCCGGGTGATCAGACTTCCAGGGCATGTCGTCCTCTCGCCGCGGCCGTAATCGATGCTCCGGCCATCGTCAGGCCTCCAGCATCCGGGTCAGTTCGCCCTGGATCTCTTCTGCGCTGCGCTCCTTGAGCATCGCCTTCCAGTCGGCCTCGAGAAACCGCTCAAAGCACGCCTGTTTCTTGAGTGTGTTGCCGTCCCAACGCTCGCGCACCATACCGCGATAGGCGGCCGCGTGTTTCATCAACTTGGTCCAGTGTTCCGGAAAGACGGTGCTGAGTACGGCGCGAAGATGTCCGGCTACGAACGGTGCCTGGCCGTCTGTCGACACCGCCGCCGTCAAATAGTGCCTGCGCACCACAGACGGAAAGATGAAGTCACAGTGAGGCGGATCATCGACGACATTGACCAGTACACCGGCATGGTGACCGTCCTCGTAGACCCGGTGATTGAGATCGCGATCGTCCGTAGCCGAGATGACCAGCCCGTAACGCGCCGCCTCGGGAGATTCGTATGTCCGTTTTTCCAGTGTGATCTTTCCGCGCCCGGCAAAGTACTCCAGCTTGCGGTCCACCTCCGGCGCCACTACGGTCACGTCGCATTCGTAGTCGAGGAGTGCCTCCACCTTGCGCAGGGCGACGATACCGCCGCCGACCACAAGGCAGGGTCTGTTCTTGAGCTTGATACTCACGGGCATGTATGTGTATGCCATGATCACGACTCCCCGATCGGTGTATGTTCTTGTTGCCGTTCTACGCAATACATGTCCAGTCCCCCCGCCATGAAGCTCACGCGATCGAATCCGGCCGCTTTCAGAATGACGGCAGCCTGGTAGGACCGCGGACCGCGCTCGCAGATGACGATCACGGGGCGCTCCCGGTCCAGCTCGGAGCACCGTGCGGACAGCGTACCCAGAGGTATCTGGACGTATCCGGACCCCGTACGGCCCGGGCCGCCCGGTGCCGGATCATGGGCCGCCTCCTCGTCCTCCCGTACATCCAGCCATACTACATCCCGATCTTCAGCGAGCCCAGTCAGATCTCCGGGCGGCACCATGTCGATCCCCCGGTCCAGGGCATCCACCATGGCAGCCAGATGATGCAGGGGATCGATCGCTTCGGAATACGGCGGGGCATAGCCGTGTTCGAAGGCCAGCAGGTCCTGCACCGATCCGCCGTGCTGAAGGAACGCCCAAAAGACATCGATCCGCCGGGGAACATCTCCGGTGCCAACGGCTTGCAGACCCAGCAGCCGCCGAACGCCCTTCTCGTACACGAGTTTCAGGGCGATCGTCCTGGCTTCGGGAAAGTAATCGGGCTTGTCCCCGAAGGTCCCCCAGACTGCGTCCGGATCGAGACCCGCCTCGCGTGCGCCCTCTACGGTGAGACCGATCCGGCCCACGTGGACGTCGAATACACGGACGAGAAGCGCCCCCAGCACACCCGGATAGCGCACATCCCGTCCGCTCAGGTTCTCGGCAATGACCCGACCATGGCGGTTGGCCAGCGACCCCATCGGCATGCGCGTGGGCCGGCCCGTCACCTGATGGCGCAGCTCGACGCAATCGCCTCCCGCATAGATATGGGGATCGGACGTCGCCATACGCTCGTCGGTGACGATACCCCCGGTGGGACCGATGTCGAGGCCGCACGCTTCGGCCAGCTCGACGCACGGAAACACGCCCAGCGCGAGGAAGACATAGTCGGTGTCGATTCGGCGCGCGTCTTCCAGCACCACTTGCGGCAGGCCGTCGGCCCGCGAGGCGATGCTCCGGACGCCGCATCCCGTGACGACATCCACCCCCTGGCGTCCGAGTTCTCTTTGGACCAGCGCGGCCATTTCGGGATCAAGCAGTTCCGGCAGCACCGTAGACCGACATTCTATCAGCACCGTCTCGATGCCCCAGAGACCACCGGTGGATTCCGCCAACTCACAGCCCACCGGTCCACCCCCGACGATGACCGCATGTCCGACCTTGCCCTGCTCGGCGAGCGCCCGGAAGGCGGCCGCATCGCCGATCGTCTGAAACGTGCGAACACGCTCGCGGTCTTCCACCGGGAAAGGAGGCTTGCCACATGCGGCGCCCGTGGCGAGGACCAGGTGGCCATACCCGTGGGCAAACACCTCGCCGGTTTCCACGTTGCGCACCGTGACGGTCCGGGCTTCACGGTCGATGTGTGTGACTTCCGCGCCGGTGACAACCGTGAACCCCTTGGAAGACCGGAAGAACTCGGAATCCCGAGCGATGCCGTAAGACGTGGCCGCCAGTTCCTGCAGACTGTTTACGTCACCCGATGCATAATAGGGCAGCCCACAACGAGCATAGGAAAGGTCCCGGTCTTTTTGAAATAGGGTGACCCGCACATCCGGCCGGCGTCGCATCAGAGAAGCCGCCGTCTTGGGTCCGGCCGCCACGCCGCCGACGATGACTACATCGGAGTAATCCACAGCCTGTTTCTCCCCTCCGGGGCTATGCCGTCCTTCCATCGCTGCGGCGCACGTGGTGTCGGATTCGGGTCAGGCAAGTACGGCACGTGGACCATGGAATGCTCAGCTCGTCTCGCTCGAAGATCCAGGTTATCGGCCCGAAAGCACTTTTTCAACGGGCTGCTACGTGCGGAGTTCCTCCCGTACCGACAGCACGATCTTGTAGAGTGCCGTGATCAGCAGCAGGCCCAGTCCGTAGATACCCGCCGCGATCAGCAACTCGGGAGCCGTCGGCCAGTACTCTGTGACCTGCCCCAGCGGCGACGGCACGAACCCGGTAACGACCATGCCGAGACCCTTGTCGATCCAGATGGACAGGAATACGCTCGTACAGGCCACCGCCAGCCAGGGAATGTTCTTGCGCGTTTTCGGATTGAGGAGCAGGACGAGCGAAAACACCGCCAGCAGCACCGAAGTCCACATCCAGGGCACCAGCGCGGTCTTGCCGTCGAGCCCGAAGAACAGGTACTCGAAGTGCATGACGTGATGCGGAATGCCGCTGTACACCGCCGTGAACACCTCCATGAGAATGAAGAAGACGTTGATGGCCATGGCGTACATCACGATCTGGGCCAGCTTTCCGATCGGCTCGGCGCCCGCATCGAATTTCGTCAGCTTTCGCAGGATCAGGCAGAAGAGGATGAGCAGCGCGGGCCCCGCTGCAAAGGCGGACGCCAGAAAACGTGGGGCCAGAATGGCGGTCAGCCAGAACGGGCGAGC
>JAUVRN010000250.1 GCA_030597645.1 Candidatus Zixiibacteriota bacterium | reverse complement strand
GCCCTGCCGATACCGATGTACGTGCGCTTCCGCGCACGGGGCGCACCGATCGTCGGCACGACCCTGGACTATTTCGACTTTCGCGGGCTGCGCATTGCGGACGGACGTAACCTGGCCATGATGGGGGAGTGTGTTCTCGGTGCAGCTGTCGCGGAACAGCTCGAACTGCAACCCGGTAACGATATCGTCTCGTCACCGGAAAACCTCTTCGACCTGGCCGGCATCTACCCGCTCAAGATGACGGTGGTCGGGGTACTCGAGCGCGCACACTCGCCAGACGATCTGGCTATCTTCGTGGACATCAAGACCACCTGGATCATCCAGGGTCTCGGCCACGGGCACCAGGATATGGAGAAGGTGACCGACCCGCAATCGATCCTGGGGCGCAGCGACACCAGCATCACGGCCAGCGCCAAGCTGTTTCACTATACCGAGATCACGCCGGACAACGTCAATTCGTTTCACTTTCACGGCGGACTTGCCGAGTATCCCATCACGGCCGTACTGGTCGAACCCCACGACGACAAATCGGGGACCATATTGCAGGGTAGATACATAGGCGACGAGGCGACCGAGCAGATCATCCGGCCGCGCGAGGTCGTGGATGAGTTGCTCGCCAACATTTTCCGCATCAAGAATCTGCTCGACGCGGTAATCCTGTTGGTAGGCCTGGCCACGCTCCTCGCGATCACCCTGGTCTTTGCCCTCTCCATCCGCCTGCGGTCCCGTGAGATGGATACGGTTTTCAGGCTCGGCTGCCGGCGCGCCACTATGGTCCGCCTCGTGGGCGCGGAGATCGTCACGATCGTTGCGGCCGGTGCACTGGCGGGACTGCTGGCCATGCTGATTTTGCAGCAGTTTGCGAGCGAACTGGTTCGTTCTTTGATCATAAGATAGCAGGAGGTCTTCTCATGAGACGGTTCCAAGCTGTGAGTTTGATGCTGACCCTGACCGCGGCCACTGCGGCATACGCCGAATCGGCGCTCAACGTGTACTCCGTCAACTATCCGCTGCAGTATTTCGCACAACGAATCGGCGGAGAACACGTGAACGCGGTTTTTCCCGCTCCGGCTGACGTGGACCCGGCGTACTGGGTACCGGATGCGGACGTCATCGGGGCCTATCAGCAGGCTGATCTGATTCTGCTCAACGGTGCGGGTTACGCGTCGTGGATGGACAAGGTGAGTCTGCCGAAGCGCGGACAGGTCAACACATCGGCGTCATTCCGTGACGCATACATTCCGATGGCCGACAAGGTCACCCACAGTCACGGGCCTGGTGGAGAGCACGAGCACACGGGCTTCGCGCTCACGACCTGGCTCGACTTTGTCCAGGCCGGTCAGCAGGCCGAGGCGGTCTGTGTGGCGATCAAGAAGAGCGATCCCGATCGCGCCGCCGATTACGAGGCGGGCTGTCAGTCCGTGGCGCTCGACCTGGCCGCCCTGGACTCGGCGATGATGGCCGTGTCCCGGACCTATCAAGGCGCGCCCCTGATGGGATCACACCCGGTGTATCAGTACCTGGCCCGGCGCTACACGCTGAATCTCAGGTCCGTTCACTGGGAGCCGCATGACACGCCGACCGTAGAGCAATGGTCCGAATTTCGGCACATGCTCTCCGAACACCCGGCCCGGTGGATGCTCTGGGAAGCAGAGCCGCTGGCCGAAACGGCCGCACAACTCGAAGCCCTCGGCGTCCGCGTGGTGGTCTTCGATCCCTGCGGCAATCGGCCGGACGAGGGCGACTGGCTCTCGGTGATGAGGTCCAACATCCAGGCGCTCACCGACGCCCGGAGCGCGCATTAGTGCAGCTTGAAGCCCAGCCCGACCACGAACATGTGAAGTATGTCGTCCTTGAGGATGTCATTGCTCCAGAGCCAGTTGAGTCTGTAACCGGCATTGATGAACGACTTGGGCGAGACCGACAGCGTCACACCCACCGGAACGACCAGGCCCCACCCGCTGGTGGCGAACGACGTGTAGCTGTCGTTTGAGCCGGCGATCGTCGTCTCCACCGAGGAGAAGTAGACGGCCAACTGGGCACCCAGGTATCCCTGGACCTTGCTCTCGCCCAGCCACCATTTGGCGCCGAGGGCCAGCGGCCACGACGTCACGGTCCGTCTGGACTGCCCGACGGTTTCCTCTGAATTGTCGAGACGCGTGTATCCGAAGCTGGTGGCAAACGACCACTTCCGGCCTGCCTGCCGGTGTTCGATCGATAGTCCCAGCATGCCACCGTCCAGCGTGAGGTCATTGTCCTTGAGCGTACCCAGACCGTAGCCGCCACCAAGGATTATGAACTGATCACCGGACTGGATCTGCGCCGACACTTCGGGCGCGATGAACAGCACACAGCAGAGCAACATCATCCACTTCTTCATAGCAGCACCTCTCCGTCGATACGGGGATCTCCGCTCGGATCGTAGCGCACGCGGGCGATGGGGTCAACCGATGTGCCTGCCTGGAGTGTGCGAAGCCGGTTGCGACCTGCGCCGGGGCCACGACTTCGGCCGCCCGTCTGTCCGGTTGCCCGGCGGGCTGCAACCTGTATATTCTCCCGGCGTATCTATGATTCAGGGAAGAGAGAATCCCCGCCCGGACCCAGACCGCCCCGGCGGTGATGAAGGAGTGTGAGATGAGGCAGAAACTGACGTGGATGTTTGCCGTGATCCTGGCTTCGAGCCTGGTGTGGTCCTGCGGGGCCACGACCAATATTACCGGCATGTGGGCCGACCCCGAGTTCAAGCCGGACAGCCAGAAAATCAATAAGATACTCATCCTCGGCATGGCTCAGCGCGAGGGTACGCGCCGCGCGTTCGAAACCGAAATGGCCAAGGCCTTCGAGAAAAAGAAGATCGCCGCCATGGGCTCGCTCGAGGCGATGCCGTTCGACGTGGAACTCGACTCCCTTAGTTTTCCGACCTATTTCAGTGATTCGGGCGTAGATGGTATACTCGTTTCGAGGATGGTGGGTGTCGATCGCAAGGTATCGTACTCGCCGGGTTACAGCTATGCCGTGCCCCACGGCTACTACAATGGATTCTACGGGTACTACGGCGCCTCCTACGGTGTCGTTCACTCTCCCGGTTACCTGTCCACGTACGACGTGGTCAACATCGAGACCAACCTCTACCGCCTCAGCGACAAAAAACTGATCTGGAGCGGGTTGTCCGAGACCTTCGACTTCAGCGACTCGATGGACGCGATCAATTCCTTCAGTGCCAACGTGGTGCCGGAGTTGGTCAAAAAGGGCTTCTTCGCCAAGCAGTAAAAAAGGTGGCGGCGCCATCCGCACTCGATTTCACATTTGGCCTGCCGTGCCCGGTGGGCCTTTCTTTGGGCCGTCCCGAACAAAGCCGGAGAGGTTCAATGACAAACATTCGTTCCACATCTGCCCTAACCGTTCGCTGGCTGATGGGCGCCATTGTTGTGTGCGCGGGCCTGACCGGCTGCGCCAAGACGGCCCGGCAGACCGGGTTCATGTCACAGGTGGAAGGTGTGCGAGCCTCCAAGGAGGAGATGCGCATCCGCACCCAGCAGGCCACCGTCCACTTCACGAACATCGTCGAACGCGCAGGCGTGTATGTGCAACAGAACTCGCGGGATTCGGGAGCCAAACACAGGGTGATCGAGTGGAAGACCAATGTCGTACCAGTTATCCACCAGGCCGCCTTTCACCATGATCCGCTGATCGGCCTCGTGGACATGGACGCGTTGGCCCGGCAATTGAGCATCCTCTACACCAGCGGGGATCACCGGGAGCGATTCGGTGACATGCAGGACGTGATCATCCTTGCGATCAACAAGGCGCAGTCGATGTTGTTCGCTAACGTGGTGGCCGTCCTCGACTCATCCATGCTGCATCGCCCCGACTCAGCCATCGGTGCCTGGGCCCGGGCGCATCCACTGACCCCGCCCTTCATGACACGCGAGTCCATCGCCCCGATGCTCATGTCTCGTATGGACGATGTGAACCGCAGTGCGATAGCCACCGTCGGCTCGATGGCCGACGAACTCTCCGCACTGTCCGGAAGGTTGACGATCTACGCAGGAATCCTGCCCCGCCAGGCCCGCTGGGAAGCCGAGCTGTTGATGACCGATTACCTGCCGGAAAAGGCAGTGTATGACAGCATGATGACCGAGTTCCGTGACGCCATGGCGTCGGCATCGGAGCTCCGGACGCTCAAGACGGAACTGCCGGAAGTTATACGACGCAGTGCTGTAGAGCTGCGACCTG
>JAUVRN010000450.1 GCA_030597645.1 Candidatus Zixiibacteriota bacterium | reverse complement strand
CGTCCAGATCGAGCTTCACCCTATACTCGAAGCATGGACCTCCCTGAGATCGGCTCGACCCACTTCCGTACCTGCCCGTTGTGTGAAGCCATGTGTGGCCTTCGGATCGAGGTGAAGGGTGATCGAGTGGTCTCCATCAAGGGCGACCGGGACGATCCTTTCAGTCGTGGACACGTGTGCCCGAAGGCGGTTGCCCTTCGCGACATTCACGAGGATCCGGACCGATTGCGTCAACCGATCCGCCGCACCGCCTCCGGTTGGGAGGAGCTGAGCTGGCACGCCGCGCTCGATGAAGCGGCACGGAAGATCCACGAGGTGCAGCGCGAGCACGGCCGGAGCTCGATCGCCACCTATCTAGGCAACCCGACCGTGCACAACCTCGGCGCCATGCTCTTCGTACCGGTCTTTTTGCGCCACCTCGGCTCACGGAGCATCTTCTCGGCCACGTCCGTCGACCAGTTGCCCCACATGGTGGCCGCCCAACAGATCTTCGGACACCGCCTGCTCGTCCCCGTACCGGACGTCGACCGCACCGACTTCCTTCTGATATTGGGCGCCAATCCGATCGTATCCAACGGCAGCATGATGACCGTTCCTGACGTTCGCCGTCGATTCCGAGCCATGCGCGAGCGCGGCGGTAAGATCGTGGTCATCGATCCGCGGCGCACCGAAACGGCCGAGGCTTCCGATGAGCACCTCTTCATCCGGCCCGGCACCGATGCCCTCCTCCTGATCGCCGTGCTCGGAGAGCTGCTGGATGACGGTGCGCGGTTGCGTCACCTGGAAGACCTGTGCGACGGGCTGGATCGGCTTCATGAGGTGGCCACCGGAGTCACCCCCGAAAGCTCAGCCGCGCACACCGGAGTGGACGCCGAAACGGTTCGCCGTCTCGCCAGAGAGCTGCGCGATGCTCCATCGGCAGCGTGCTACGGGCGCGTGGGGACCTCGACCCAGGCATTCGGCGGCCTGTGTCAGTGGCTCATCATCGCCATCAACGCGGTGAGCGGCAATCTCGACCGCGAGGGCGGCATCATGTTCACCCAGCCCGCCTTTGACCTCATCCACGGGCCCAAGGCCATGGCCGTCGGCCGGGGACGCTTCGGCCGCCGCACGAGCCGGGTCAGGGGACTGCCCGACTTTGCCAGTGAGCTGCCGGTAGCGGTGCTCGCCGAGGAGAGCCGCGAGGCCGGCGAAGGGCAGATCAGGGGTTTGCTGAGCTTTGCCGGCAACCCGGTGCTCTCCACGCCCAACGGCCGCCGGCTCGACCGCGCCCTGGCGTCGCTCGATTTCATGGTCAGCATCGATCCGTATCTCAACGAAACATCGCGCCACGCTCGGCTCATCCTGCCGCCAACATCGCCGCTGGAACGCGGTCATTACGACGTGGCTTTTCACACCCTCGCCGTGCGCAACACCGCCAAGTACTCACGTCCGGTCTTTGATGCTCCTGCCGGCGCCAAACACGACTGGCGCATCTTGCTTGAACTCCAGAACCGGTTGGCGGTTCTCAGAGGCAGAAAACGGCTCAAGAACGAAGCCATCTACCGCACCTTGAGGTTTCTGGGACCTGAGGGACTGCTCGCGATCGGTTTACGCTTCGGGCCTCGCGGGGGCCGGTTCAACCCACTGTCCAACAGGCTGAGCTTCAAAACCCTGTTGCATCATCCCCACGGCGTGGATCTCGGACCGCTGCAATCCTGTCTGCGGGAACGCCTTCCCGCGGCTCACCTGCGCATCGACCTCGCACCGGTGCGGCTGGTGGAAGATGTGATGCGCCTCCGTCAGACCTTCACGAACGGCGAAAGCGCGCCGGAGGACGGCACCCTGTCTCTCATCGGGCGACGCCACGTGCGCGACAACAACTCGTGGATGCACAACTTCGATCGCCTGATGCGCGGCAAGCCACGATGCACCCTGCTGATGCACCCGGCCGACGCCGAGGCGCGCGGGCTCTGTGATCAGGACACCGTTACTGTCACCTCGCGGGTGGGTAGCGTGAGCGTCAGCGTGACGGTGACCGACGACGTTATGCAGGGAGTGGTGAGTCTCCCCCACGGCTACGGCCACGCGCGGGAAGGTGTGCGCCTGTCCGTGGCCGGCGTCCATGCCGGCGTGAGCATCAACGATCTGACGGACGACCGGGCGGTGGACGCCCTGACCGGGACCGCGGCCTTCAGCGGCACGCCCGTGACTGTGAGATCTGCGGCATCAGGTTCATCACGAGCCTGACCTGCATCCCGAGCACGGCCCGCCGACCCGTGTGCGATGTCTTGCATCAATCACCGGACCGGGTACCTCAACGATGCGAGAGACACCGGGCGCGATGAATCGCGCCCCTACGTCCCTCTGGTCAACTCGTCCAGCTTGGCCAACAGCGCGTCGGCGTCGATCGGTTTTGCGAGATAGGCGCTGGGGGGGTAGTGTTTGAAACGGTCCAGATAGGCCTTGAAATCCTGGGTGAGGGTGTCCTGGATCCCGGTCACCAGGACAATCGGGACGTCCTTGGTCCCGGGGCTCTTGCGCAGTGCGACGAGCGTGCTCAGACCGCCTCGGTCTGGCATCATCACGTCAAGGATGACGATGTCCGGGGCGTGCTCCTTGGCCAGGGCAATGCCGTCGTCCCCACTGTTTGCGATGCTCACATCCCACCCGTT
>JAUVRN010000297.1 GCA_030597645.1 Candidatus Zixiibacteriota bacterium | reverse complement strand
CCCAGGAGGCCTGCTCGCGGCTGAAGTACCGGTTTGTCGGACCCGAGTTGTACCGAGAAGCGTCCGAACGAAGTGGCACACCGGCCGCAATCCTGGAGCGTGCCCTCACCGAGCCGATTCGTCCCCTCGGTTTTGCGTTCACCATGAGACAAGAATGCGTGGCACATGTCCAGGCCGCTGTATCCGCCCATGCTCTCAAAGACGACGTGCTCTACCAGTGCCCATTTGGTGCGCACATGATTCAGGGTGTATCGCATCTTTTGAAGGTGCGCCTGTGCGCCCGCATCGAGGATCGCGCCGCACTCAAGTCCCAGCGTGAGGGGTGCTCGCTCAAAGCGAGCCATACGGCCATCGCGAAGGAAGACAAAGGCCGCCTCGAACTGGCGAGCAAGCTGTTCGGGGCGGATGAAGACAGCGAAGACGTCTATGACCTCGTGCTCGATTCGTCTCGCCTGGATATGGGCGAAGCAGTAGAGGCCATCGTAGACGCCGCGCGAAACAGCCGGTATTCGCCCACAACCTATTCGGTGCGCCGCATGGAAGATCAGGAGCTGGGCCACCGCATCAGGGCCGTACTCGTCGACCTGGATCCGAATGTGGATGTACAGGTCGAATCACGCAACGCCCGTGTACGTATCAAGGCGCACGGCTGGTCGAAGAAAAAGACGATGTCCACTGCCAGGGAACGCACAAAGTCCCAGGGCGTGGAAAAAGTCACCATCGAAGCGATCCGGGACCTGATGGACCGAGCAGCGGACCTCTACTAAGGATGTGTGGCACTATGGAACCAGAGCACAAAAGCGGGCTGCAAGTACTCGTCATCGACGATGAGCCCATTGTCTGCAAGTCCCTGAAGCTGGCCCTGGGGAAATCGGGATACACGGTGGAGGCCTTCGAGGACCCGGTACTCGCATTGAAGCGGTCGGAGGAGAAGAACTTTGACATTGTGGTGACCGATGTCGTCATGGGCGACGTGGATGGCATCCAGGTCCTCGATCACATCAGGAAGCAAACGCCCAGGGCCAAGGTGATCATCATGACGGCCTTCGCGTACGTGCACCTGGCCCGAAAGGCCATGGAGCGCGGCGCCTTCGACTTTATCGCCAAGCCCTTCAAGTCAGAGGACATTCGTGCCATCGTCGGCAAGGCCGCCAGTGCGCTGGCCGCCCGTACGGATTAGTGCGTGACGCTGCTGCCACGAGATCTGCGACTCCCGGCGGTCTGGTCAGTCAGATCACATCCGGCCCAGCCAGCACTCTGAGAGTCGGCCTCCAGGTACTGCCTCCAGAGGAGGCTCGCCCGCACGGCCGGCCGCTAACACTTGCAAAGGGACCCTCGACATCCTAGAGTAGTGCCGTATGAGCCAGGCTACACCTTCACCGTTGTACCGGCGCTCGTTCGATACCGCGGAACTGGTCCGGTCTCATCCGCCCTGCCTGACAGACGACAACAAGCGGTTCCTTTACCAGCTTTGCTGTCCACCTGAGATCCCGCACCGGGGCGAAATCACCGTTTCCCGATGGCCGGCGATGAGTCTGTCGGAGGTGGTTCCGGCATCTGTTTCGGAGACCTCGATCGAATCCAGGGAGAGCCTGTTCGAGTATGACCCGACGCCTCCCGATTCGCATGCGGTGGAGTGGTACCTGAACTTCGCCAATTACGATGTGTTCAGCGCGTACGGCAGTCCGCTCTTCGCCCAGGATGAGATGCAGGTGGCCGAGCACCCGGCACTTGGCTCGATACGCGAAGCGCTGCTTGCTGCCGGCATGTCCGCGCAAACGGTGGAAGATCAACAGCCGGCGCCAATCCTCGTGGCCGGGGTCGAGAGGCGTTGTGCGGTGGCCACCGAACCGGATGCCGCCAAGGGCCGGCCCAACGGACTCTATGGCAACAACTTCGCTCAGGCTCTTGAGACGACTATAGAACAGGCCACTCGAGTCCTGGATCCCCCGACGATCAGCAACATCCTGGCCGTGGAGGCGCCGACCTTCGGATTCGGCAAGTACACACGCGAACAGATCCAACACATCACTGCGACAGCGTATACGGGATTCTCCGCAGCCCGTGCTGAATCGCAGACGCTCATCGACGATCAGGCCGACACGGTCATTCACACGGGGTTCTGTGGCTGCGGTGCGTACGGCGGCAACCGCACACTCATGACCATACTGCAGCTGCTCGCCGCGCAACTCTCCGGGATCAATCGCCTCGTGTTTCACACCGTCGACTGCATGGGGACGCTGAAGTTTGAGCGAGCCCGGAAGATGCTCGCGGATGAGTCGGCTCGAGTGGACGATCCCAGCAGTGTGTCGGCTCTACTGGACAGGATCGAGGGTTTCGGTATTCAGTGGGGCACGGGTGACGGCACCTGACCGGGTGCCATGACGCACCGGGCACACGCTTGGTGCGTTTCTCTTGTCTGGTCGATGGGCCCCCGGCACAGCCGGCATGAACTAATCAACCGACCGGTTGGTAAGTACGCGTACAGACCCGGCGCGATCGATTTTCCGCTTGCGGCCCATGAGGCCGGGGAGCTATATGCGGTACCCCGATTTCGATCAGTGCACCCGTAGAGTGCGTCGCGAGAGGCTTCAACGCGGGTTATAACCGGTTTCGACCATCACGACACTAGCATCAAGGAGTGGACAACATGGCTATTCGACTAGGCGACACGGCTCCTGACTTCACCCAGGAATCCACCCACGGTCCCATCAAGTTCTACGAGTACCTGGGCGAATCCTGGGGTGTCCTGTTTTCCCATCCGGCGGATTTCACGCCCGTCTGCACGACGGAGCTCGGCATGGCGGCCAGCCTCAAATCGGAGTTCGAAAAGCGAAACGTAAAGATGCTGGCGCTGTCAGTGGATTCCGTGGACGATCACAAGAAGTGGATCGATGACATCAACGAGACCCAGACGACCACGATGAACTTCCCCGTTCTGGCGGATGCGGATCGAAGGGTCTCCGATCTCTACGATATGATTCACCCCGAGGCGGATAATACGGCCACGGTCCGATCCGTCTTCGTCATCGGTCCCGATCGCAAGGTCAAGCTCACGCTCACGTACCCTGCGTCCACCGGCCGCAACTTCGAGGAGATCCTCCGGGTGATCGATTCACTGCAACTCACCGCGGGGTACAGCGTGGCCACGCCGGTCAACTGGAAGCACGGCGAGGACGTCGTGATTGCTCCGGCGCTACAGGATCCGGACGATCTGGATCGGCGGTTTCCCAAGGGATACGAGGTGATCAAACCATACCTGAGGACGACGCCCCAGCCCAACCTGTAAAATCGCAGTTTAGCTCGTACAAGACAGACACCGCACGGCCCGTCCCTGGAGCAGCAGCTCCGGGGCAGGCCGTATCAGAAGGACATCGTGCCATGATCCTCAAGCAAATCGTGGAGCCCAAGCCGGCCCACTACGCCTACCCCATCGGCTGTGAGGAGACTCGCTCCGCCATCATCACCGATCCGCTGCGCGACATCGATCGGTACATCGGTGTGGCGGAACAGCACGGATTGCGCATCGAGGCAGCGGCCGATACGCACATTCATGCCGACTACCTGTCCGGCACGCGGCAATTCGCGGACCGGGAAGGAACCATGGTGTATGCGTCGGATGAGGGCGATGAGGACTGGAAGTGCGAGTGGCTCCGTGATTCTGCACATCGTTGTAAGCTGCTCAAACACGGTGACCGTATCGAGGTGGGGCGCATCGTCCTGGAGGTGATACATACGCCCGGGCATACGCCCGAGCATATCTCCTTTCTG
>JAUVRN010000399.1 GCA_030597645.1 Candidatus Zixiibacteriota bacterium | reverse complement strand
TAAACTTTTCAAGCCGATGGCCATCACGGTTGTACTGGTACTGGTGGGATCGCTGATCCTCTCGTTCGCTGTGATCCCCGGCCTGATCGTGGCGTTCCTGCGCACGCCGGTGCGTGAGCATCAGCCCCGGCTCGTGACCTGGCTGACCCGCATCTATCGCCCCGTGGTCGACTGGTCTCTCCGGCATGCTCGCGCCGTTGTGACTGCGGCACTGATCGCAGTGATCGGCGGCGTGGGTCTGTTCACGCAATTGGGATCAGAGTTTGTTCCCCGACTGTCGGAAGGAGCCATAGTCATCAACCTGGTCCGCCTCGCCGGCATCTCCCTGGAGCAGTCGCTCGACATGGGCACCCGCGTAGAGCAGGCCCTGATGAGCGCTTTTCCGGATGAAGTGGATCACATCTGGAGCCGAACGGGCACGGCCGAGCTGGCTACCGACCCTATGGGCCTGGAGCTCACCGACGTGTTCATCACGCTCCAGCCCCGGTCGGAGTGGACGCGTGCCGGCAGTCAATCCGAACTGGTAGCCATGATGGATGCCGAGCTGGACGATCTGCCGGGACAAAACCGCGTGTTCACCCAGCCGATCGAGATGCGCATCAACGAAATGATCGCCGGCATCCGCTCGGATGTGGGCATCAAGGTTTTCGGAGACGACCTGATCGAACTCGAACGACTCGCTGAAGAGATCGCCACGCTCACAGAGACGATCGAGGGATCCGCGAACGTGTCCGTGGAACAGCTTACCGGCCAGCCGCAGCTGGAGCTGGCACTTGATCGCGACCGCCTGGCCCGGTACGGTCTGTCGTCGCGTGAGGTGCTGGACCTGATCCAGAGCTTCGGCGGCATACCGGTGGGCGAAGTCTACGAGGGTCAGCGCCGCTTCGATCTGGTGGTTCGCACGGATCCCGAATACCGCGAGGTACCGGAAGACATAGAGCAGCTACCCGTGCGGTCGCACACCGGAGCCCTGTTGAGCCTGGATCAGGTGGTGCGTCCAACGCTCATGACAGGACCTTCGACGATTACGCGCGAGTGGAGCAAACGCCGTATTGTGGTGCAGACCAATGTCCGTGGACGCGACGTGGGCACCTTTGTGGATGAACTGCAGGACCGCATCGCTGCAGACATCGACATGCCCGAGGGCTACTTCGTGCGCTTCGGCGGTCAGTTCGAGAATCTGGAGCGCGCCCGCCGCCGACTGGCCATCGTGGTTCCGATCTCGCTGATATTGATCTTCGCTCTGCTCTACGGAACGTACCGCTCGGTGCGCGACGCACTGCTGATCTTTACCGGCGTGCCGCTGGCGGTACTGGGCGGTATCGTGATGCTGGCCATCCGCGGCATGCCCTTCTCGATCTCCGCCGGGGTGGGATTTATCGCCCTGTCGGGTATTGCCGTGCTCAACGGCCTGGTCCTCGTGTCAGCCATCAAGAGGCAGGTGACCGAAGGCACAGTGCTCGAGGATGCGGTCCGGGAAAGCGCTGTGAGCCGCCTCCGCCCGGTGTTGATGACCGCGCTGGTGGCATCGTTTGGATTCATCCCCATGGCCGTGTCCACCGGCGTGGGCGCGGAGGTTCAGAGACCGCTGGCGACTGTAGTTGTGGGGGGAATCATAACGTCCACTGCGTTGACACTCGTCGTCCTGCCTGCACTCTACAAGATCTTCGGCAAGTCGACCCGCGGCGAGGTATAGAAGCAATCGGGGTCAGACTCGACCTGTCATACGCGGGTCTGACCCCGTTCTTTATCGACGGGCTTCGGCGATCCAGGCTTCGACGTCGGCGCGCTCGCGGGGTATCTCCGCCGACAGCACGCGGTGTCCACTTTCGGTCACCAGCACATCGTCCTCGATGCGCACTCCAATGGCCTGGTCCGGCAAATATATGCCCGGTTCAACTGTTATCACCATGCCCGGCGTAAGTGGCACGGCGTAGTCGGCAACATCGTGGACGTGCAGACCGAGATGGTGCGACGTCGCGTGGATGAAATCTTCCACGTAGCCCGCCTGGCGGATGACATCCTCGGCGATCTCGTGGCCCTCGCGCACCAGGACACCCGGTTTGATGGCTGCGATGGCTGCGTCTTGCGCCGCCAGGACGAAGTCGTAGATCTCGGCTTGTTCCGGCGTGAATTTGCCATCCACTGGAATCGTCCGGGAGATGTCCGCCGCATAACGGTCCCACTCGGCGCCCACATCCAACAGCAAGAGCTGGCCGGCCTGCACGGTCTCGTCCCGGGTCTCGTAGTGCAGAATCGTAGTCTCTTCCCCGGCGCCCACGATGGGTGAGAACGCCATGTGCTGTGCACCGTGGCGCTTGAACGACTCCTCCATAATACCGTCCAACTGGTACTCAGTGATCCCCGGCCCCAGGGCAGCCAGCAGATCGGTCAGGCCGAGGTGTGTGACGTCGATAGCCTTTTCGATGGCCATGATCTCGTCCGGACTCTTGACCATGCGCATGTGCTCGATCAGCCTCGAGGAGTTCTTGATCGATACACCCGGTATGCGGGCCGTGACCTCGTCATAAAACTCCAGATCCTTGGGGACATCTTGGGACGGGCTGACAAGTCCAGAGATCAGGTGCAGCACCGGGTCGTGCTTCATGTTCCCCGTAATCGTACCGTTCAGCCGACCCGTGCGACTGATGCGATCGAACTGCCAGACCACCTGGAGCGATTCGGACAGCGTAGGGCGCATACCCGTCCAACGCTCGGCGTCCATGTCGCGCGGCGGCAACAACAGCATGTCCTTGTCGTATTCATTGGGTGCCAGGATCAGAATTGCACCGGGTTCATCGAGCCCGGTGAGATACCAGAAGTTGCCATCCGCGCGGTAGCCTGTCTCGCCGTATTCGCCCTGTGAATAGAGGACCGCCGTTCCTTCCCCCAGCGAATCGAGAAGCACCTGCCGCCGCTGCTTGTAGGTGTCGGCGCTGAGCGGTGCAGGATCCTGCTGAGCGTAGAGCGTGATGGGGGTGAGTGACAGGACGATGGTCGCACACCACCGGCTGGCTCGG
>JAUVRN010000213.1 GCA_030597645.1 Candidatus Zixiibacteriota bacterium | reverse complement strand
TGTCCCACCAGCGCTGGAGCGGTCTCGATGAAACCGGAGATGTCATCATGGTAGCCGCTGGATCGAGAGACATGGAACACGTCGTGATCCATGAGTATGCCGATGTACACATCTTCCAGATCGACGCCCGAGATGTTACGGATCGACAGGTCCATGAGGATGAAGTCCTCGGCGTAGCCGAACGACCAGCTGTACGAGGTCTGGTCGATCCGAATACCGATCGGCACGTGCGGTCCGTCCAGCGGGTCGGAGATCACAAACGAGGGGTCTAACAGCGTATCGGTGTAGGTGGCCAGTATATCATGCTCGGAGACGGCATCTGGATGGAAGGAGATGTCGGGGCAGAGCGAATCGGTGATGAGAACGGGTCGCGTGGTGCGTTCCAGCATGTCGCCCTGAGGAGAGCTCGCGGGGTAGAGTTCGTGAACGTACCACCAGCCGTCCGCGCCCACGGAGACGAGCGTGTCACCCTGTTTGACTGCTCCTATCCATAGCGCACCTTCGAACAGGTGGTTCACATTCGTGCCTCGTGGATACACCCACGAGACCGCGGGCAGTCCAGTGCAGGGGTCGCGTTCACCACCCGACTGGCTGCCGAATATACCTAGATTCGTAACCGTGAAAGCGTTCCTCGATACCAGATGTGTGCGATTGGTGAGATAGGGATTGAGCACTGCGCTATTCGCTGTTCGAGGCACAATCCCATCCGGATTGCGCGCGTGCAGATGCGATGACGGTACGAACGGCAGGCAAAGACCCACTGCCATGGCCGCTCGCGTGATCGCATGTCTCGTCGGACACATGACTCGGAACTGACCGCGCCCCCGCGTGTGAGTTGATCCCGGTACTTCGAAGGCAATATAACGGTTGGCGGAGAATCGGCACACTTTCTTGGTGGAGTAGGCCAACAGTCTGCTGCGTAACGACCTGCGACGGGGTGACCGGGCCCGTACGGTTGGTCCAGCCTTGACATCTGTGTACTACCGGGTACCTTGCAGGTGCATCAGCGATCTTTGACCTGAGCTGTCTTTGGCCAAGACCGAGGCGGCGGATCGTACTGCTCGCCGGACAACGTACCGCCCAGACCAATACAAACGAGCGCCGTGTGAACGTACGCCCGCTTCCGTCACGGGCCTGAGGAGGACATCACAATGAGGAAGATGGTACAGCTCACAGATGGCAGCGAAGTTCTTGTCGCGGAGTTGACCGAGGATGATGTAGAACGGTCGCTGGCGTTTTTCCGGTCGCTGCCCCCGGAAGACCGGGCCTATCTCCGCCACGACGTCACAGATCCACAGGTGGTTGCCCGGAGAATCCAGGATATCAAGCTCGGTAAGGCCCTGCGATTGAGCGCCCTGGCCGGTGACGAGATAGTCGCCGACGGCGCGCTGGAGCTGGAACCGGACGGTTGGAAAGAGCATGTGGCCGAGATCAGGCTGATCGTGGCACGTGAGTACCAGCGCAAAGGACTCGGCATGCTCATGGCCCGCGAAATCTATTTTCTGGCTGCCGGCAAGAGAGTGGATGAAATCGTCGTGCGCTTCATGACGCCCCAGGTGGGCGCTCGCAACATCTTCACCAAGCTCGGATTTCACGAGGACGCCACACTGCCCGGCTACGTCAAGGACCTCGCAGGCCACAAACAGGATCTGGTCATCATGCGCTGCGACCTGGAAGCCCTCTGGAAGAAGCTGGAGTCCCAGTTCACCGGCTCCGACTGGCAACGGATGCGCTGAGGTCAGGCAGGCGGTGCATCCGGCGGCACGTCAGGCGCCCGTTCGAGGGGCCGACGCCCCCGTCGGCTCAACGAGACGCCCCATGGGTGCCATGCCCGGTCCAGATCTGTCTGCTTCCCGTCGATAATGATACTGGACCGTCAACATAAGGGGTACACCAGCACCCATGACTTCCAGTACAAGATTCCGGGCACAGCTCAGGACCGGTATCGTGACCCGTCTTCCGGGTCTGATCTCCATATCACTCTTATCCTGTGTAGCTCTCCTGGCCATCTGTGGTACCGCGGCAGCACTCGATTGCGACCATTGTCGGCAGGCGCTGGTAGGTCAGTACACGGTGTACGAGGGCAAGAACCTGCACGACCGCTGCTACTACGATCACTATGCGCAGTATTGCGGGATCTGCGGAGAGGCGAGAACCGGCCAGTACTACCACAACTCCTGGGGTGACGTAGTTCACGCCTTCCACATCGGCGAGTTCCCGAACTGTGAATACTGCAGCCGTCTCACTGCGGAGAATCTGACCGGCAAGGACACAACCTATCCGGACGGGCGCCGGGTGTGCGGGATCTGCAATGCAACGGCCGTGACGGACACGAAGCACGCTACAGCACTGATGGATACCGTCGTGAGCATGCTGCGCCGCCACGGCATAGACGTGGATCATGACCTCACGCTCCAACTGATCGACAAGCTGGAGATGTCGAGCATCAGCCCCGCCACCGGGCGCGAGGCCTGGGGATTCACGGAGTTCAGAGAGTGCCGTTCGTGGTTCGGCCTCGTCCAGTCACAGGAAACGGCGGTGTACGTCCTGATAGGCATGCCGCGCGAGTTCCTCATGGGGGTGCTGGCGCATGAGCTGATGCATGTGTGGGTATTTGACCACGCCCCGGCGGACACGGATGTTGCGCTCGACGAGGGCAGTTGCGAGTATGCCTCGTACCTGGCGTTGAAGGACCTGCCCGGTCCGTACGCCCGGTTTTATCTGGAAAGCCTGATGAATAACGACGATCTTCTCTACGGCGGGGGATACCGATCCGTCCGTCGTTACGTGCAGCAGGTGGGTGTGGAGGGCTGGCTGACCTACCTGAAAACGAACCCCGAACCGCCGTGGGATTGATCACATAGCACACGCACCGCAGTCGCCGCCCGTCCGCTCTCTTCGAAGGTTCATCGCGGCATGGACGTTGGTCACTGTTGTATGCGCCACCGCATCTGCCCAGCCCTATTCGAGTCCGCCCGAGGACTCGTCATCCGCACCGCCGATTTCACTCGACGACGGTCCACACGTCTTCTGGCAGGACGACTCGACGGCTGTAGTGATGTACTACTGCGATTCGGCGATGTCCAGCCGGGTCCACTACGTGGCGGACACCCTGCGATTTCTCGGCACCTGTGGGGACACCGCGATCGAGTACATCGTTGCCGCGAGCGCTCCGGTGCCTGCGCCCTACGAGTTCGACGGTGCATCGCGGGTCATGTGCATCAGCGACATCCACGGGGACTACACGCACTTCTCAGAGATCCTGGTCAACGCCGGCGTCATCGACGGCCGGGGTCACTGGACCTGGGGAACCGGGCACCTGGTCGTCAACGGAGTCGTGTTCGACCGGGGAGACCGCGTGACCGAGTGCCTGTGGCTCATCTACCGCCTCGAGCGGGAGGCCACGGCGGTGGGCGGTGCCGTGCACTATCTCCTCGGCAACCACGAGTTGATGGTGATACGCGGAGACCTCCGGTACGTCCACGAACGATACCCTCTGGGCATTGCGCACAGGAGGCGCGTCAGGTACGACGAACTATTCGGCCCCGATATGGAGCTGGGCCGATGGCTCCGCAGCAAGCACACGGTCATTCGAATCGATGACCTGCTCTTTGTGCACGGCGGCCTGTCGCCGGAGTTGATGGACGGCGGCCTCGACGCCGGAGCCATCAACCGGAGGGTGCGGCAGGGCCTCGACGCGTCCGCAGCACGTCTGCTTCACGACGACACGCTGCAGCTTCTCTACGGCAGTTACGGTCCCCTCTGGTACCGTGGTCTCGTCCGCGCGCTCGAGGACCGCTACCCCGCGGCCGATGAGGAGCACATCGACCGGGTACTCGACTTCTTCGGTGCGGAGCAGGTTGTGGTCGGTCACAGCCAGTTGGACAGCATATCCGTACTTCATGGTGGTAGAGTAGTGGGTGTGGACGTCCGGGTAGACAAGCTCGGCAGCCAGCAGGCCGCGCTCTGGGAGGATGGAACGCTGTACCGGGTTACCGGGTCCGGAGCGCGTTACCCGATATCCTACCTGGCCCGAGAGTAAGCCGAAGTGACTTCTTCAGTACTCTGCTACGAACGGCTCATCATGCACGAGGTAGAACCTGTCGCGAACTCATATCAAAGGGGCATAGCGTATGAGCGCCAAAGTCAGCGACTATATGACTCGCAAAGTGATCTCCGTGCCGCCGGAGACCGGGATTCGCGAAGCTTTCTTCAAGATGAAGGAACACCACATTCGTCACCTGCCGATCGTTGACGATAAACACAAGCTGGTCGGCATCGTCAGCGACCGGGAGTTGAGACGTCCCGGCTGGGTAGATGAATCCCCGGACGTCTCACACGTGTATCAGCTGGACGATGACCTGCGTGTGAGCGATGTGATGATCAAGAACGTGCACGTGGTGCATACCTACAATACGCTGCACAAGGCGGTGGGTGTGCTGCTGGACCACAATATCGGCGCGGCACCCGTGCTCGACAAGACGGAAGAACTGGTGGGAATGCTCTCCGCCGTCGACTTGCTGCGGGCGCTGGACGATGAGTTGACGTCCAAGCGATCCAAGCGCACGTAGGCGTCCCGTTCTACGGACAACTCCAGGTGCCCGGAATCAGGGTGCACACGTCGCACGCCGCGGTGGATGATTGATGTAAAGGAGAATCAGGTCCGGGGCCGCAAGGCCCGGCTCGTCGCACCGGACTCGGCCGGGCAGGATCAGGAG
>JAUVRN010000169.1 GCA_030597645.1 Candidatus Zixiibacteriota bacterium | reverse complement strand
TCGACAGTCTATTATTCGGGCCGACACTTAGTGACCCCTTTGCACTGCTACCCGGTCCTGCTGTCACCCTCACTGTCGTACCCCAACAGCCGGTAGCCCTGCGGGCTGGCGAGACCCGCACCTACACTGCACTGGCCCTCGACACGTACGGCAATTCTGCCAATGCAGATGCGGCTACCTATCACGTGGACCCCAACCTCGACTCGATCGGCGTCATGTCGGGCCCCGTGTTCTTTGCCCGCCGGACCGGCAACGGCCGAGTCATCGCTGTACTCGGTTCGGATACGGCCGAAAGCGGCCAAATCAATGTCATGCCCAATGTTCTGGACGCCTGGGATGTGACGGGAGTCCCCTCCTCCGCCGTGGCCGGTGAGACGCTGGGCACTGACAGCATCGTGGTGATTGCCCGAGATGCGTTCGGCAATCTCAAGGACGATTCTGAGGACAGCGTGTATTTTGCCGCGAGCGATCCCGGTGCCACCTTTCCGTACGATTCAGTTTCACCGTACGTGTTACTCCTTGCGGATTCCGGTAGGAAGGCCTTCGGCCAGGCCGACTTCATGTATATTCGAGCCGGATGGGATACGCTGTATGTCCGGGGCTCCGGCACCGAGACCGGCGCACCGCTCGTCATCGCGCCGGCCGGAGCGGTGCGTTTTGAACTGGCCTCACAGGACACGGTAGTCGCCGGAGAGCCCTTTTCCATTACCGCTATCCAGGTACGTGATTCGCTGGACAATGCCGCTCCCGGCCAGATCGACCTCTATCTCAATCCCGCTGATTCGAGCTCCCCGGACGGCCATCGTGCCAGTCTGCCGGCCATCGTCGCTGCACAGGGTAGTGGCACATCCCAGTCTGTACTCTATCTGAGCGGGCGCTACCCGGTATTCGGTCGCATTGGTGACACGGTTCGCACACTCGATTCGATAACCGTTTTGCCTGCCACTGCCGCCCGGTTCCGGTGGCAACTCAGCTATCCGGTCATCTCGACAGTGCCCGTAGATTCTCCCGCTACTCTGACGGCGGTCGACTCATTCGCGAACCTGGTGGACCACTACGACCAGTCTGGCTCACCGGTCGGTCTGAGCACGGCGGGTGGTGGCCCTCTTTCGCCGGACACGCTTCAGCCCTCCGATTTCCCAGGCGGCGTGGCCGATCTCTTCGCTCTGGGCCTGATCTATGGTGGCAGAGGAGGACTGGTCGAGTTCGTGGCGTCCGCGCCGGGTGCGCAGGGCACGTCACTGCCGGTCAACGTGCAGGGTCTGTTCGCCGGGGCCATTACGATCGACCAGGGGGCAGTGCGCCGGGGAACGGATAGCTTAACGGGCACGATTACCGTGAGCGTCGACGGCACGGGGTTGGCGGCGGTTACCGCGCTGACCCTGCTGACCCCCGTCGGACCGTTCACCCCGTCCGACGTGCAGCCGGCGCTGCCCGCCGACATCGTCGGCCCCGCGGGTGTCCAGGCGTTCGACTTCAGCTGGCCGGTCCCGGCGGGCGTGCCCATCGGCAGCCTCCTCGTAGCTGCCGCCGTACAGGGCGCGTTCGGGCCGACACCCGTCCAGGATACGACGTCCGGTTCGGCGGCGGTGAACGTACTCACGGGCTCAACTCCGGTGATCACGCTCGTGCGCCCCGATTCGGTTGCGTACGACACGGCCCGCTATGATGTCACCGTTACGAATGAAGGCCTGGCCGGGCTCACGATCGTACTCGATTCCAGCGCGCTTTTGCTGGACGGAGGGACACGCGATGACACCGCACACTCCGTCCACACGGGCCAGGCGTTCCTCGGACCGGGTGATACACTCGAACTCAGCTTTGCGGGCAGGCACGCACCGGGGTTCGACGGTGATTCGGCCATGGCGTCGCTGCAACTCCACGGCACCGAACTCAGCCAGCCGGTCACCATCGGTGCACCGTACGGTTCCCCATTGCGATTCGTGACGCCTGCGCAACTCGCCTACATTCCGGGTACACTCAATCCCGACACGATCGTCGTGCAGCAGGCGAATACCATCCGCGTGCGGATCGCCAATACGGGTGGCATTCGATTGCTCGACACAGATGTGCCGCTGCCCCGGCTCCGGTTGGCCGGAGTTGCGGACACCGTGGTCCTGACCCTGGCCTCCGCACTTACGCCGCTGACTTCCCTGCCCTCCGGGGACACGCTCCTGGCGTTTGACCTGAGTGCAGCGGCAGCCCGATTGGCTCCCGGACCCTAGGCCCTCCGTTTCGAATTGGATGGTCGCCAGAACGGAATCCCCGTGGCGCTTGCCGTCGACCTCACCGACTCGATGGCCGTCGTCGGCGCGCCCGCCATCCAGGTGCAGTCCGTTTACGCAGTGGCCGCACAACAACCGCGGGTATCGACAGGGCAGACATTTTCCGTCGTGGCGACGATCAGGAACATTGGAGCCGAGACCCTCACGGATGTGGCGACTCGACTCACTACGGATGGTGGCTCGGTCCTGCGCGACACCACGCGCCTTCTGCCGGGCGTGCTGCTGGTCGACAGCTCATTCACGGCGACATGGTCGGTAGTGGCCGATTCCGCGGCGACGTCGGTGGAGACGTTTCGCGTGTTCATCGACTCTGCGCGAGGAGTCTCGTCGGGGCGCGGAGCAGACATCGTGGCACCCGGCTCTTCGATGAGCGATCAGACGAGCATCCAGATCCAGACGAGCGCCAGCGTATCCGTGATCGCACAGATTGATGGTCCCGCAGAAGCACTTGACGGGCGCATTGCGGCGGGCAGTCAGTTCCGCGTGGCCGGGCGCTTCACCAATTCCGGCGAGGCTCCCACCAGCGGCGCCTTGCTTCGCATCGCCACGAACGGCGGCGTGACCGTGATCGCGCCCACCGACACCATACGCGTCGGCCCCGACATCGAGGTGATCTGGACGCTCACGGCACCGAGCACAGATACCACAGCCCGGATCGACATCTTCTTTGAGACCTTTCCGACGGAGCTCAACACCACGCAGCCGGCCTTCGTCGCTCAGGATCTCGACAACCTTGAGGTCACGATCGTCTTCGAAGTGCCGCCGCTTCAGGTCGTGGACGTGCAGACCAGCGGCGGAGCCGTGACCGACCCATATGTCCCGTTCAGCTGGAGCTGGCAAAACAAGGATCCCTCGGGGTCGTTCCCTCTGCTCGTGCGACAACTGGACGTGTCCGTGCTGGCCACGGATGGCATCACGCCCATACCGGCCGTCACGGTCTTCACCTCTGCCCGGCTGGAGATGGACGACGACACGGTCGCCGCCGTCTTCTCGGGTGAGACGCTGCGCTTCGGCACGGGTGACCTGCGCTGGATACCGCCCGGAGATTCCGAGGGCGTCGTTCTGCGCGCCGTTCCGGTGAATTCTTCCACGGTCACCGAGTTTGTCCTCTCAACAGGTGACGCTCAGTGGACGGTGCAGGAACAGTCGGTAGGCGGTGCGGGATTGCCCGTGGAAGTCGTGGATCGACGGGGTCAGGCGCTCGCCATTACTTCGGCGCCGGCGTTTCTACCGGGCAGTTCGGCCAGTAACTACCCCAATCCGTTCCGCGCCGGCGATGAATCGACACACATCCAGTATTCGCTCGCCAGCCACGCCGACGTCGAACTGGTCATCTACACTACCGCAGGCAGAGAAGTGTGGCGACACAAGGCCGCGTCGGGTAGTTCGGGTGGTGCAGCCGGAGTCAACACCGTGGACTGGGACGGCCGAAACGGCGACGGGAACGTCGTGATCGACGGCATCTATATCGTTCGCATCACCGGCGGCGGACTGGACGAATCCGTCAAGATCGCGGTGTTCAAATGAGGCGGCTGGTGATCCTCACGGTCGCCGCGCTCATGGCGGCCACGACCCACGCCCAGGACGGTGGCCAGGACACGCCGCTTCAGGGGAGCCAGGGCGTACGTGCGACCGGGATGGGCGGTGCCGTATCGGCATGGCTCGACGATCCCTCCGCACTCTGGTGGAATCCGGCTTCCCTCATGCGCGCGCAGGTGCTGAGGCTGGAGCTTCAGCACACGCAAAACGCCTTCGAGACCCGCACGGAGTACTTTGCACTGGCATTCCCGACCATTGATCACGGCACCTGGTCCGTCGGTGCAGCTCTGCAGACGACCTCGGATGTCATCCTCACGGGGCCGCTTTCGCCCAGTCCACTCGGTACGGAGGACTTCGACCGATTCCGTCTCGGCGCCGGTTACGGTTTTCCGCTGCCCAAAGGCATCGAGATGGGCGCCACGCTCAAGATCGACGGCTATCGTTTTATGGGGATTCAGCGCACGGCCTGGGGGCTCGACCTGGGTCTGATCCCCTTCCATCGGGCCAAGGTGCACACCGGCCTCGTCATACAGAATCTCATCGCCCCGACATTCTCGTTCAACGACGGACTCGAGGACAAGTATCCGCGACGGGCCATTCTGGCCGCCGCGTACACGCCATCCAGGCTGATCATATCGGGCCAGGTCGAGTTGGCGCAGCGCCAGGACGTCCGTATTCGCCTGGGTGGCGAGTACAGGCCGGTCGAGGCACTGCGTCTGCGCGCCGGCTACAGCGGAGAGGGCGTGACCGCCGGTCTGGGAATACGGTACAAGCGCATTCGCTTCGACTACGCTTTCGATTCGCCATCCGAACTGGGTACCGAGCATCTGTTCGGGCTCTCCTTCGATTTCGGCAAACCGATCAGCGTACAACGCAGGCTCCGCGATGAGCACATCGACTACGAAGTGGCTAATGCGCTCGAGGCGAGAAAGGCCGCAGATCGAGAACGGCTCGAGAGCCTGGTCGACGGAGCCAGGAAAGACGGAGACTGGGAAACTGAGGCGAGGTCGCTGGCCCAGTTGCAGTTGCTCTTTCCGGAGGAGCTTTCGTACGAGGAGGGGCTGGACGACATTGTGCGTCAGCGCGACTCTTCTCAGATGGTGCAGATGGACTCCGTGCGCGCGCTGGCGACAGGGGAGGAGCGGATCGCGGTACTGTTCAGTATGGGACACAACCAAATTGCGGTGCGATCATGGGGGGCGGCACTGCGGACGACCGGAGCGCTTCGTGACGCCGGTGCGGACAGTGCGCGTGTCGATTCGCTGGAGCAGACCGCGTCGGACTCGCTGGCCGCGGACGTGGCCCGCCAGGTTGACCGTGCCCGGTCTGCCCTGGCCCAGGAGCGTGCGGCAGAGGCCGCAGGCTGGGCTCAAACCGCGCTACTCCAGTCTCCTGAAGACGCTTCGGCGCGTGCGGTACTCCGCGATGCGCGCCGGCTCGGCGACCGGCAGCGAGCCGAGGCGCAGCTGCTGGAGGCCGCTGCCAGTGATGACACTG
>JAUVRN010000412.1 GCA_030597645.1 Candidatus Zixiibacteriota bacterium | reverse complement strand
CATCACCGAAGCAGAAACGGCGCTGGCCACTGAAGACGCGCAGATGGCCACCAGCAATCCGCAGGATACGCAGGAGGGTTTGCACGCGCGGATCGCAGAGTTGAACGCGGCGCTTCAGACTGACGAGTTCGTCGCCAGAGAGACTCAACTGGCCGAAATCGAGGATGCGCTGTTCGAGGTAGAGCGCAACTACCAGTTTACCAAGGCGATATACGACGAAGTCTACTACGAGTGGAAGGAGCAACAGTACCAAGGCGACGACTTCTCTTCCGGCAAGGCCGAGTGGGAGGAACTGGCCGCGCACATGACCGAGCTGCAGCCGATCATCGATTCGCTCACGCAGCTACAGATCCCACTCAGGCTGGAAGTGGAAGCGGCACGCGGCGACCTGGCCGTCGTCGAGGGCGAGCTCGCAGAGCGCCGCGAGGACATCACCGAGCTGGAGCGCCGGCTCGACAACATCGGCAATCGCAGTATCGAGATCATACAGATCGTGCTGCGCGATTTCGAGCTGCACGAGTGGAACCAGCCCATCATGCGTGTGGACCGTTGCGAGACGTGCCACATGGGGATCAATCGAGCCGGATTCGAAGACTGGCCGCAGCCCTTTACCACGCACCCCAAGCGCACGGACATCTTCGGCAATCATTCACCCGAGAAGTTCGGCTGCACGCCGTGTCACGACGGCCAGGGCCCGGGTCTCACGGTCAAGGATGCCCACGAGGGCCAGGATCATCACTGGGACTTCCCGATGCTGGCCGGAGCGGACATCGACCTGGGCTGCCAAAAATGCCACTTCAGCCGAATCGAGCTGGGTCGTCTCATGACCGAAGAGCAGATCGAAAACGCAGACCTGGAGCCGCAGGATGTTCCCTATCATCCGAGCAAGCTCATCCGCGGCCAGAAGATGATCCGTGACAACCAGTGCTACGCGTGTCACGAGATCGCCGGTTACGAAGACATGCCCAGGCAGGGTCCGCAGCTCAACACCCTGTCATCCAAGACCTCGCCGGAGTGGACGTACGACTGGCTCAAGGACCCGTGGCGTTTCCGGCCCACGACCAAGATGCCCAACTTCATCCTGCCCGACAGCGAGGCTGTGGCCATCACGGCGTTCCTGTACCGCCTGGCCGAATCGTCTGACTGGGCGCCGATGGACGGCAAGCGACCGCGGGGCCGCGCCGAGCGTGGCGGACGGTTCATGGCGGAGTTCGGCTGCTACGGCTGCCATCCCACCGAAGGTATGTACAAGGACGGGGATCCGGCGCTCGATCTGATTGCCGAGTCACGCGACCAGGGCCGCTGGATTCACGGCCCGGACCTGACCCGCGTCGGCAGCAAGCTGGACCCGGTCTGGCTGTATAGCTGGCTTAAGAATCCGCGCCACTACTGGCCCGAGTCGCGCATGCCGTCGCTGAGGCTGACGGATCGCGAGGCAGCCGATATCGCCGAGTTCCTGCTGTCGCACCGCGACAACGAGTCCGAGCGCGCACAGATGCCCGCCGGTGCCAGCCTTTCCGACGACGCGTTGGTGGGTATGGGCGAACACTGGATTCGCACGTACGGTTGCTACGGCTGCCACGACATCAAGGGCTTCGAGGACGCCGGCAAGGTGTCGGTATCCCTATCGGAGTTTGGCACCAAGTTGGTCGAGGAACTCTTCTTTGGTGACTCGGTCACCACCATGGATCACACGTGGGAAGCGTGGACAGAGGGCAAGCTGATATACTCCCGCCGGTTTGCCACCGAGCTGGTGATTCAGCGCATGCCCGACTTTGCGTTCAGTCCGGGCGAGGCGGACACCATGGCTCTGGTGCTGCGCAGCTGGGACGGCCGCCGTGTGCTGGAAGACTATTCTGATCCGGTAAACACCTGGATGCAGCACCGCCGCAAGGGCCGGTTGACTGCAGAGTACTACAACTGCGCCGGCTGTCACATCCTCGAGGGTCAGCGCGGCGACATCCGCGCGGTCATCGGCAACCCCGGCCTGGCTCCGCCCAATCTCAATACCGAGGGACGCAAGGTACAGTCGAACTGGCTGTACCGGTTCCTGACCGACCCGTTCACCATCCGGCCCTGGTTGACCGTACGCATGCCGACCTTCGGCTTCAGTGACGAGCACAAAACGGCCGTCGTGGATTACTTCCATGCCCTGGAAGAGTACGAAGCGTCCTACGACTACATCGACGTGAGCACTTACGATCCGGCCAGTGTGCGGGCAGGCCGCGAGCTGTTCGACCTGTACCGGTGCCTCTCCTGCCACGTGCTGGAGGACAAGGCGGTCGACCCGGCGGAAGCCGCCAACCTGGCTCCCAACCTGAGGCTCGCTTTTGGGCGCCTGAGACCGGAGTGGGTGGTGGACTGGCTGCGGGACCCGCAGGTAATCGACGCGGGTACGCGCATGCCTTCGTACTTCTACTC
Organism: Candidatus Zixiibacteriota bacterium; assembly: GCA_030597645.1. Taxonomy (GTDB): domain Bacteria; phylum Zixibacteria; class MSB-5A5; order JAUVRN01; family JAUVRN01; genus JAUVRN01. Next base: position 473 of record JAUVRN010000412.1, on the reverse strand, counting down.
CGAAGGCGAGCGCCTGTACGACGACGCCGACGCCCAGATGGACGCCCTGCGCGACTACCTCATGACCCTCGGCGCCCCGAAACCGTAGGTTTCGGAGGACACCGGATCGAGGCAAAGGATCCGGATGGAGATTTGATTGGGCCCGCCGGCAACGGCGGGCCTTTCTTATGACCGTTCAGAACCATTCTCGAGGTCATACCGCAGCAGTGCTTCACCCTCTTCGTACTCGCCGGTGAGCACGAATCCCTGCTTCTGGTAAAACTCCTGCGGACCGCCCGGCTTCTGAATTACGCTGGTCATGAGATCTGCTGCCTTCGGCCTGGTTCGTACGTGATCGATCAACAGCACAATCGCCTGTCGTCCAAAGCCCATGCCCTGATACCGAGCGTCGACCATGAACCGCCAGAGGAAGTACTCCGGCTTCTCCGAGTCATCGTAGAGCATCACGAAGCCAACGGGCGTCTCATCCGCAT
>JAUVRN010000447.1 GCA_030597645.1 Candidatus Zixiibacteriota bacterium | reverse complement strand
CTCGACGGGCGGAGCCAGCGAGGCTTCGACACGTGGAGCCTGACGTGCCGGGAGCACACTTTGTGCGGCCGCCGTCGCCGCAGCCACTGACATCAATAGCGCGATGGTGGGCACCAACCAGAGCCGGTAGTAGGCGGAGTGGTGCTTTAAGAACCGACTATATCTGCACATCCCCTAAGCAGTTAGAGCCCGGGTAGTACGATTCGAGACAGCCACCATCCCCCCCGGATGAGAATACGGCAACTCAAAGGGTGCCGCCCCCTGGTACAAGGCGCAACTAGTTTTTGACGGGGGAAAGCAAGTGTAGCTCGGTCGTGAAGCGGGCGCGTACTTTGAGTGTGTCTGCGAGCGGCCACAGGGCTTCGGCCGGCTCAAACGGATGTGGCCAACCGGCACTCTTGCGGCGGTCTCCATCCTCGTCGCCGAGGAGCCACAGCCGGTAATCGCCGGCCGCCAGCCTGCCAACTGTAGGAACCCCGGGTGACGTAGCGACCCAGTGAACGCTCCGGTCACCTCGCGTACTTTGCACGCCCAACCAGAGCGTCGCCGTCGGATGGGAGAGGCCCGGATTCCAGAAGATCTCATAGGTACCGGTGGAGTCTGCTGACAGCAGCGGCTGGCGCCAACCGACCGCGTGCTGCGGAGGCCAGTGACCACCAGCCGCCATGGCGACGGCGCCCGAATCGAACCGGACAGTTACTGTGTCGTACAGGTCCGAACCACCTGCGCGGCCAATCTGCAGGATCATCGGATGAACCATTCGAATCTGCAAAGAATCCCCGGGCCGCGTACCATGGGCACGGGCGGCTTCGAGATGGAGTCTCTTCAGCGGCCGATCGAACGTCAGGCGCAGGCTGGAGGGCGGTACCATGGGAGGATAGGAAGAGTCGGGACGGAGCCGCGGAACCGGGGCCTCATCGAACGCCGGTGTCTTGTCCGTGGCGAACGAACACGTGTCCTCAAAGCCGCCAGGACCGGGCACGGTCAGCGACAGCATGGCACTCCCCGCCACCGGCATGCTGTCCAGAACAGCCACGAATGATGTCGCCACGGTGTCCACGACCAGGATGTCGCTGGCCACGTACGTATCCTGCCCGTCCGTCACCGACACCTGCCCTGCCACAAGACGGATCGAGTCGACGGGACCATCCAGTTGGATCTCAATGTGGCGGCGGGACAAGAGCTGACAGCTTTCGATCCGGAGGGATACGGTATCCAGCGGAGCGAGGAACAACGGAGGCAGCAGGTAGGACGCGTCTGCGACGTCGATGTCACGGCTCGGTACGGCCAGGAATTCGAGCCCGATGTTCCAGAGCCAGTCCCGGTCCCGATCCTCCAGTCCGAACACTCGGTACACGCCCGGCGACAGGTAGTCGAAGCGAAAGCGCCCGGCCGAATCGACCTGCACCACGTAGTCCGCGGTATCGAACTCCGGATTGACGTTCTGACGGTCCAAACGGTAGCAGAGCGCCAGCGCCCGGGCTGCGGGCGCTTCGCCTCGCCAGATCGCCCCCCCGATGGAAGCACTGTCGATGTGCTCACCCGTGCTGAAGGCCAATTGCAACGACTCTCTCAGCCTGTTGCCCCGGCGGTCGCGGGCTTCCACCTGCAGCGTGACTACGTAGGTCTGATCCGGGGCCCAGACGGTGTCTGGCTCAATCTCGAGCGTCTGGCCATCCCAGTTCAGGTTGGGAGGTGCCGGTGGTGCAGGAAAAATGTTGAGCGCCGCTTCCACGTCTTCACGCTTCATCGGCTCGGAAAACAAGAGCGTCACTGGTGTGTGAACGTCGACCCGTGCGGTACCGGAGGGCGGTTCCGTTTCTATGACTTCAGGGGGGGTTCGGTCCTCCGGTCCTCCCGGAGGTAGACCCTGTTTGGCGCAGGCTGCCAGGGCCAGGGCTGCGCAGATCGCGAACCGGACCCTCCTCGTCAACGTTTTAGCTTCTCTTTCAGTGTCTCGTTGTCGGGATCGAGATCGAGCGCGCGCTGCCAGTTCTCCTGCGCCTCGTCCCTCCGGCCGAGGTCGGCCAGGATGTCCCCATAGTGCTCGAATACCACGGCGTCTTCATCGATGTAATTGAGTGCCTCCCGTATCTGTCGCTCGGCATCGCGCGCCCGGCCCAGCCTGTAAAGCACCCACGCATAGGAATCGAGGTATGCCCCGTTGTCCGGCTGAATGTCGACCGCTCTCTTGATCAGATCGAGCGCTTCGGCCAGCCGCAGACCACGGTCGGCCCACATGTAACCCAGGTAGTTCAACGCCGGCGCGTGCTCCGGTTCGAGCGCGATGAGGCGTTCGAACGTGGTCACGGCCTCGTCGAAGCGGTCGCCCTGCTCCAGTGCGGCACCGAGCCCGAACAGCAGACCCGCGTGATCGGGTCGGTGATTCAATGCCGTGCCATACAGCGACACGGCAGAGTCATGCATACCCTGCTGGTTATAGAGGAATCCCAGGGCCAGATAGCCTTCGACCAGCGAGTCGGCCAGGTGAATGCTCTGGAGATACTGCGCCTCGGCCGTGGCCGTATCACCCCGTTCCTGTGCGATCCGCCCCAGCAGGAAGCGGCCCAGGGCATCGTCACCGTAGCGCGTGATCCAGTCGGTGAGATGAACCTCGGCCGAATCGAGCTGTTCGGCGTCGTACTCCAGAATGGCGATCCGATACAGCACG
>JAUVRN010000410.1 GCA_030597645.1 Candidatus Zixiibacteriota bacterium | reverse complement strand
TTGCTCGGGCTCGACGGTGGTGAAAAGGGTGCCATAGAGCTGTCACCCGAGTACTCCAATGCCATCGGCGCGACCTTTATGGGTGCGGAGCCGGAAGTACTCCCCGGTGGCATCGAGGGGCAAGACACGCGGCACGCCGCACATCTGGGTGATCTCTGGGGGTGTGAACTGCCTGCCGCCGGTGGTTTCGATGCAGCCGAAATGATCGAGGCGGCCCACAACGATCGCCTCAAGGCTCTGGTACTGCTCGACATCGACCCGCTCTTCTACTTTCCCGATACGCGCTGGGTCGAAGATGCGCTCGCGCGTCTCGCCTGCCTCATCACCCTGGGCACGTTCGACACGGGCCGGTCGGGCCATACGCACTTCCTTCTGCCGACCGCGTCGGTCCACGAACAGGCGGGTACCTTCACCTCCGGGGAAGGGCGGTTGCAGTACTTCGAATCGGCCGCACGCGTGGTCGGCTCCGCTCGCACGGTACGCGCCATTCTCTCGGCTCTCGCCGGCCGGCTCGGTCACGCCTGGACCTTTCCGTCGGCCCAGTCCGTGTTTCAGCAGATGGGGCGTGCCATCGGTGCCCTGGAAGGGCTGAGCCCCGTTTCCCTGCGCGGCTCGGTGGGCCGGGTTCTCGATCTCGGTCAGTATCGCCAGGAGGCGGCCTCGCTCATGGCGTCGGCGGCCGGTGCACTGGGCGGCGAGAATACCCCCGCCGCAGCGCCGGCGGGCCAATACCGCCTGGTCACCGGCAATATCGGACACCACGCCGGGCAGCTGACGCACGAGTCCGAGCCGAGCATGAACTTCGCATCGGTTCCCTACGCACTCCTGCATCCGGAAGATTGCGAAGCCCTGTCGGTTGACGCAGGACACTGGATCGCCGTGATCAGTGAACGTGGGCGCATCGAAGTCACCGCGCGACCATCGCCACTCGTCGCGCGGGGGATGATCGTGGTGCCGGTGCACTACCCGGACGCCAATCCCAATCGACTGCGCGACCGGAACCGGGCGGCAGACTACGTACGGATCGAGCGCGTGAAAGGTAAGGAAAAGGACGCACTCCAACCGAACGTCGCGATAGCAGAGGTGGGTACGTGGACTTTTTAGACGTACTGGCGGTGTTCATCAAGATCGCGGTGGTTCTGGTCGTCCTTCTGACATTGTGCGCCTACGCGACCCTGCTCGAACGCAAGCTGGTGGCGCGCTTTCAGTCGCGCATCGGCCCCAACCGCGCCGGCCCCAAGGGCATCCTGCAGCCCGTGGCCGATTTCGTCAAGCTGCTGTTCAAAGAAGACCTGACCCCGGCCGGGGCCAATCGATTCATATTCACGCTGGCGCCGGTCATGGCGTTCATTCCCGCGTTCATGGCCATTGCCGTCATCCCATTCGGCGACTCGGTGACCCTGTTCGGCCGGCGGTTCGACCTGATCATCAGCGACTTCAACATCGGCATCCTGTTCATCTTTGCGGCCGGCTCTCTGGGGGTGTATGCGCTCGTCCTCGCAGGCTGGTCATCCAACAGCAAGTACTCGCTGCTGGGCGGCCTGCGTGCCGCCGCCCAGATGATCAGCTACGAGGTGGCGCTCGGTCTGTCGGTGGTGGGTGTTTTGATACTGGCGCAGACGCTGTCCTTGTCGGAGATCGTCCGCCAGCAGTCGACGTTTGATCAGTGGTTTATCTGGAAGCAGCCCCTTGGGTTTCTGCTGTTCTGGATCTGCGGTGTGGCCGAGACCAACCGCGCACCGTTCGACCTGCCCGAATGCGAGAACGAACTGGTGGCCGGGTATCACACCGAGTATTCGTCGATCAAATTCGCCATGTTCTACGTGGCGGAGTACGCCAACATGATCACGATTTCGGCTGTGGCCACATCATTGTTCCTGGGCGGCTGGAACGGCCCGTTGCTGCCACCGGTGGTTTGGTTCTTGATCAAGGTGGTGTTCTTCCTCTTCCTCTATATCTGGCTGAGGGCGACGTTGCCCCGACTCCGATATGATCAGCTCATGCGTTTCGGCTGGCTGGTACTCTTGCCTCTGGCCCTGGCCAACGTGATGGGCACGGCCCTGTTCGAGCAACTGGGATGGCTGGCATGGTGATACGATGAATGAACTGATCTTCTTCGGGGCGGCCGGCATGGCCCTGGCCGGGTCGGTGCTCGTGTTTGCCCTGCGGAATACCGTGTACGCCGTGGTGGCCCTGATTACCGCCCTCTCGGGTGTGGCCGTGCTCTTCTTTCAGATGGGCGCCGCGTTCATCGGGGTACTGCAAATCATCGTCTACGCGGGCGCGATCATGGTGCTCTTCCTGTTCGTCGTGATGCTGCTCAACGTGCACCGCGACGAGATGGGACCGGACCGACACGTGGCCCAGAAGGCGCTGGGCATATTCGCTGGATTGATGCTGCTCATCCAGCTCCTGCTCCTCGGGCGCGGGCTCGGGGGCGCGCTGCTGGCGACACCGGACGGCTGGGGATCGGCCGAACATCTGGCCGCCTCGTTCTTCACGCGGTACGTCCTGGCCTTCGAGCTGACGTCTATGCTGCTGCTGGCGGCCATGATCGGTGCGATGATCCTGGCAGGTCGACCGACGCAGGAGGAAGACTGACATGCCTGTACCCCTGCACTGGTATCTGATTCTGTCGGCGCTGCTGTTCGCGTGCGGCACCGTAGGAGTGCTGCTCAGCCGCAACATGATCGTGGTGCTCATGGGCGTGGAGGTGATGCTCAACGGCGCCAACCTCGCTCTGGTCGCGGGCGCTCGCAAATGGGGGATGGCGGACGGGCTGGTGTACGTGTTCATCGTCATGACCGTAGCCGCGGCGGAAGCCGCGGTCGGCCTGGCCCTGGTTATCGCCGTGTACCGGCAGACCAAATCTCTCAACATCGACGACCTGAACCTGCTCAAGGGCTGATGCAATGTCGCTGGCACCGCTGATACCGCT
>JAUVRN010000256.1 GCA_030597645.1 Candidatus Zixiibacteriota bacterium | reverse complement strand
GCTGCGGCGCGCGCACGTGAACAGTATTCCGGAGCGACGGGTACGGCGGACGAAGTGCGTCCCGATGAGGTGCTGCTGCTGCCCAATTATCCAAACCCCTTCAACCCTTCGACAACCATCGAGTACACCCTCGATGCTGCGCAGGATGTCCAGCTCGACGTCTTCAACCTGTTGGGCAGGCGTGTACGGACGCTGGTCAGTGGTCCTCAGCAAGCCGGTCGGTACACTCTCAACTGGGATGCCACCGATTCGCACGGCAAACGGCTGCCCAGCGGCGTGTACCTCGCGAGGCTGGAAGCCGGTGAGAATCGTCAGATTGTCAAGATGACCCTGCTCCGCTGACCGCGGAATATCGCATCGCCTCCTCGTGTCCATACTGGAACCGGTTCCAGACCGGGCGGTAAGTCTTGAGCTTGCCGGACCCGATACCTTTAATGTAGAGAACCCTTGTGTATGAGGACCAACGCTCGGAAGGTTAGCTCATGATTCGCACCCGATTTGACCTTAACCCATTCATAGGCAGCGGTATATGGCTGGTCGGCCTGCTTGCCGCCGGCGTCCTGCTGCTGGCTCCGGGGCGCTCAGAGGCCGTCAAGCCCACAGCCGAGGTGATGGAGCGTCTGCGGGCCGAGGGTCGCCTGGAGGCCTATCAGCGATCCCTGGCGGATGCCCGGCAACGTGGGCTGTGTCAACCGAGCGTGCACGGCCTGGCCGCCTCCTCCGCCGCGCCGGTGGCGGGCACCCTGCGTACCCTGGTTATCCTCGTCGACTTCGCCGACAACCCGTCGACGTCAGGCACGAATACGGACACGGCGGATTTCGTCGATCTGCTGTTTTCCACCAACACGCCCCGACGCTCTCTGACCGATTTTTACACCGAAAACTCCTATGGCAAAGTGCACGTGGAGGGTGACGTGGTCGGCTGGTTTCGAATGCCCCAGTTGTACGACTACTACGTCACCGGCCTGCGCGGCCTCGGCCCGCCACCGCAGAACTCACAGACCCTGGCCTGGGACGCGCTCACCGCGGCCGAAGCCGCCGGCGTCGATTTCTCGCTGTACGACAACGACAACAATGGCCAGCTCGATGGCTTCTTCGTGGTGCACGCGGGACCCGGATTCGAAGGGACGGGCAGCGACGACGACATCCACTCCCACAAGTGGAGCCTGACCTCGGCGCGGTTTCTGGACGGTGTGTGGATCTCCGATTACACCATGCAGCCCGAGGAGCAGGGCGACAATTCACTCATCACGATCGGGGTGTTCTGCCACGAGTTCGGGCACTTCTTCGGGCTGCCCGACTTTTACGACACCGACGGCTCCTCGCAGGGCATAGACAAGTGGGCATTGATGGCGGCGGGCAACTGGGCACGCAGCGACGGTTCGTCCCCGGCTCACTTCTGCGCGTGGAGCAAGATCCAGCTCGGCTGGCTGACGCCGATCACACCATCGAGCAACAGCACCGGTGCCGTGTTTCCGCAGATGGCCACGGACACGGTCGTCTATCGCCTGTGGACGGGTGGCACCGGCGGCAACGAGTACTACCTGGTGGAGAACCGACAGAAAACCGGGTTCGACTCGTACCTGCCCGCCGGGGGACTGTTGATTTATCACGTGGATGACGCCCTGACAGGCAACGCGCCGAACAACAACGAGTGGTACCCCACGCACACATCCTCGGGCCACTACAAGCTGGCGCTGGAGCAGGCGGATGGACGGTTCGATCTGGAGACCTCGTCGGGAACCGGCCCGCTGGCCGCCGACGGCGGAGACCCCTGGCCCGGCAGTACTCAGAAGTTCGCGTTCGACGATGTTTCTCTGCCGGATTCGCGCGCATACGACGGTCAGCAGACACAGGTCGCGGTGTGGAACATCTCCCAGCCTGGCTCGACCATGACGGCCAACATCGACGTGCTCTGGTCGCGTCCCAACTTTGAGCTGCAGGAGCTGAACTTCACCGATGACGGCGACAGCGACGGCACGCCCGATCCCGGGGAACAGGTGGGTCTGTTCGTCACTCACCAGAATCTCTGGCAGGGCGTTGGCAGTGCAACCCTGAGTGTCTCCACGGACGATCCGGACCTGACATTCTCAGACAGCGTGCAAGTGCTGGGCGCCGTGCCCTCCGGTGATTCGTCCACCAATACGCTCCCGATAACATTCGACGTCCCCCCCGGTAAGGTGCCGCGCATAACCGACTTCTATGTGACCGTCTCGGCCGACGGGGGCAGCTACGTCAAGACCGATACCGTACGGGTGGACATCGGACCCAAGCAGGTCCTGCTGATCGACGACGACGAGCGCCTGGGGCCGCCTACCCTCAGCTACGATTCGGTGTACATCCTGCCGGTGCTGGACAGCATGCGCATGCCGCACGACCGGTGGGAGATCTACTCCGGCGGCGTACCATCCAACCTCGACGACTATCCCAGCGTGATCTGGTATACCGGTACGCGACGTCTCGATCTGTTCAACGGGCCCGACACCATCATCACTCCTACGGAGGTGTTGGCGCTGAAGAGTTACCTGGACAACGGCGGCGCGTTGTTCATGACCGGGCAGCAGGTCGTCCGTTATCTCGATTCGATGGATACGCCATTTCTCAACGACTATCTCAAGGCCTCGTACGCGGGTCCCGCCGGAGACATTCTCGCGTGGGGCGTGGACGGAGACGCCATCCCCGACAGTACCACGTACATTACGGTAGGGCCGGGTGGGGCGGCCGATCAGATCGCGCGTGATCTCATCAGCCCGATGAGCGGTGCGGTGACCATCTTCACCGAGACGAACACGGCCAACATCACCGGTATTCGCTATGACGGTGCCTATCGCCTGGTGCTCCTGGGCTGGGGTATCGAAGCCATCGGCGACGATGTAACCGGACAGGGAACGCTGCCCAGGATCACGCTGCTCGATCGCGCACTGGACTGGCTGCTCGCGAGACCGACAGCCGTCGGTGAGGAGGATGTGCCCGTAATACCACAGGCGTTTGATCTGAAGCCGAACTATCCCAATCCGTTCAACCCGAGCACGACGATCGAGTTTGTGATCGGCGTCCGTCCGGCCCATGCAAAGCTGCACATCTACAACCTCCTGGGGCAGACCATCAAGACGCTGGCCGACGGAACCTTCGGTTCGGGACGTCACACCTTCACTTGGGACGGCACCGACCAGTTGGGGCGAGAAGTGGGTACAGGGGTCTATTTCTATCGACTGGAGACCGATCAGGGCTCTCAGGTCAGAAAAATGCTCCTTCTCAAATAAGGCAATTTGCCAAACAAACTTAGGCGAGCCGAATATGCCACGCGAAAGTACTCGATCCGTGGTAACTTCCGTAGCTTCAAAAGTTTGGCTACTTGGCCGCCCTTGGCCGCATATATTTGTTGATCTCAAGGTCGTCTTTTTTGCTTGACAAGTTAGGCTGGCCTAATTTGATTGGTCGGCAGGTAGAGAGGGTGTGGAGGAATCGCGCCAGAGCGGACAGCACGGACTATCGCGAGGGGACCTGTGGAGAACACGAAGACTCAAGATACGGTTACACTCGATCGTATGTCACCCGGTGACAGCGGCACGGTACTCGACGTAGACCGCTCGTCGCCGCAGGGACGAAGACTGATGGAATTGGGCATCGTACCCGGCAGACGGGCTCGCATGCTCCGTTGCGCTCCCCTGGGTGATCCCATTGAAATCGGCCTGCCCGATTCCTACCTCTCGTTGCGCCGCACCGAGGCATCGTTGGTGCGGATAGCCATCGATACCTGAGGTCGCTTCCAGCCCATGAGTTCAGCAACGCAGAAAGCTCCGGCTCGCAAGTTAGGCGCACCTAACTTGCGCGTGGCGCTCTGCGGCAATCCCAATTCAGGCAAGACGACGCTCTTCAACGCGCTGACCGGTATGATGCGCAAAGTTGCCAACTACCCCGGCGTTACGGTGGAGACCACTGCGGGCATGATGCGGCTGGGTGACAACCGCTGTGAACTGGTCGACATCCCGGGCGCGTACAGTCTGGCGGCCACTTCGCCGGACGAACGCATTGCCGTCGAAGCACTCACCGGCCGGCTGCCGGGAGAGAGTGCACCCGACGTGATCGTCGTGGTCGTCGATGCCACCAAGCTCGATCGTGGCCTCTACATGACCCTGCAGGTTATGGAGCTCGGCG
>JAUVRN010000253.1 GCA_030597645.1 Candidatus Zixiibacteriota bacterium | reverse complement strand
CCGGCGCCGCCATGCCGTCCTGCTGCTGATATCCACCTACGGGCTCCGGCCGGTGGACATCGCGCGGCTGCGGCTGGAGGCGTTGCACTGGCGCGAGGAGCGGATCGCTCTGGTGCAAAGCAAGACCAGACACGTGCTGACGCTGCCGCTCTTACCCGAGGTGGCCGAGGCTATCTACGCCTACCTGCGCCAGGATCGCGCGCCCGAGTTTGTGCACCGCCAGGTATTCGCGTCGCTTAACTGGCCGCATCGGCCCTTGCGCCCCAGGGCCGTTGGCTGCCTGGTCAAGGAAGCACTGCGAGAAGCGAGGTTTCCCTGGGCCAGCGCCAAGCATCTGCGTGCCAGCGTGGCCACGCATCTTCTGCGCCAGGGGGAGGCACTGAGCACCATCCAGGAAATTCTGGGGCATCGCACGGCGGAGACCACGCAGCGCTATGCCGTCACCGACCTGGAGCTGTTGCGCCAGGTCCTGGAGGAGTCGGAGCGATGATGTCTGCTAAAGAGAGAAAGATCGGCCAGACCTTGCAGCGTTTCCTGGACTGGGCGCACGCGCAGGGCTGGCGTTACGACATGACTCCGGTGTACCTGGCGCACTTTGAGCGTTTTCTGCAGCACCAGGGCGTGCAGGCTCTGGACCAGGTCGATACCGCGTTGCTCGTCGACTATCAGCGCCAGTTGCTGGCTTCCAGGAGCACGGCGACGGTCAATGGCTACCTGAGCAGCCTGCGCGCTCTGTGGCGATATCTGCTCAGGGAGGAGCTCGTCGGCGAGGACGTTACCAAGGGCGTGCCGTGCTTGCCCCAGGACTACTTCATTCCGCATCTGTATCGCCCCGAGGAGCTGTCGCTTATCGAGCGGGCGATGCGGGTGGAGATCGGCCAAGTCCACACCCCGGCACGCCGATTCTGCAGGCGGACTCGGCAGACAGCCTTCGGTCTGTTGCGCGACTGTGGTCTGCGGGTCTCGGAAGCGTGCCGGCTGGATGTGGAAGACTACGACCGGCGGGCCCGGAGCCTGCGGATCGAGCGCACGAAGTTCTTAAAGACCCGCGTCATTCCGCTGCCCCGCTCCACCTGCGCCCGGCTGGACCAGTATTTGGCGCATCGCCAGCGAATGGCCACCGCGCAGAGCGACCCGCAGGCTCTCTTTCTGTCCACATACAGTCGGAGACTATGCCGGAGCGCCCTGGAGGCACCCTTCAAGGAGCTACTCTGCGAGCTGTGGTTTTACCGGCCGCGCCACCGCCAGGGCCGCACGGTCTTCGGCAGCACGAACCTCCATGCGCTGCGCCATTCATATGCGGTCCGGACGCTGGAACGTTGGCAGCGGCAGGGATGCGATGTCGATCACCTACTGCCGTTGCTCAGTGGCTATATGGGGCACGTCAACGTTTCCTACACGGCGACCTATCTGCATCTGACACCCACGCTCAGGCAGCTGGCCAACGAACGCCTGGGGGAGTTGGTGCTGCCCCAATTGGATCACCGCGGTCTCTCCAGGAAAGATGAGCAGGAAGAATAGCAAACGGACCGGGCGCAAAGCCGGGCACCCCGACCGTACGGGGAATGCCGCCGCTGGTGGTGAATGTCCCCGCGGGCAGCCGGTCACCTTTACCCGAGCACTGGCCGTGTTCTTCGAGCAAGACCTGCATCGAGCCACCGGCGTAAGTCCAAACACCGTGGCCTCCTACAAGACGACCTTCCGCCTGCTCCTTCGTTTCCTGGAGCAGGACCACCCGGAGCTTTTGTCCCCCGCGACACCTGTGGAGCGTTTCGATGCAGCGCTCGTCGAGGAATTTCTGCGGCACCTAGCCGCCGAGCGGAGCTGTAGCGCGGCCACCATCAACGTACGCCGCGCGGCCTTCGGCTCCCTGGTCAGGACCCTGCAGCGCCACTATCCAAAGCTGGCTCCTTACTGCCAGTCGATCCTGGCCATCCGGGAACGCAAGACCACCGAGCCCCTGGTCGGCTACTTCGAAGTGCACGAGCTCGAGGCCATCTTCGACGCGATCGATAACACGAGCCCAGACGGTTTCCGGGACCTGGTCCTTTTGCGCTGTCTCTACAACACCGGCGCCCGGGCCTCGGAGCTGTGCGGACTGCGCCTGCAGGACCTGCGGCTGCACGAGCCGGCCCATGTGGTGCTCAACGGCAAAGGCGGCAAGATTCGCACCGTGCCATTATGGCCGGTCACGGCGGACATGCTGCGGGCCTATCTCAAGGCGGCACGGCGTCCGCCCAAGGTTGGCCATGAAGATTTCGTCTTCATCGGCCGCCGGGGCAACGCCCTGACCCGGCAGGGATTGTACAAAATCGCCCGCCGCCATCTGGAGACGGCCGCCCGCTCGCTGCCGCGGCTCGGGCGCCCCGAGCTGCACCCGGTCTGCAGCTTTCGCCACACAACGGCCACCCACCTGCTCATGGCTGGGGTGGCGCTGCCTGTGATCCAGGAAATCCTGGGCCATGCCCGGCTCGAAACTACAATGCGCTATCGCGCCGTGAGCCTGCAGCGCAAGCGCCAGGCACTGCAGCGGCTGCTCGAGCTGCGCAGCCAGAAGCCTGATCGAACCGCTGCGCAGCCACTGCCTGAATGGACCGATAGCAAGGAGGTAATTGACTGGCTCGAACGACTGTGAGCCTCTGCGAGGCCGATTGCGCGCCAGCGGTAACAGCCAAAGAAGTCACCGAGCGAGAGCGCAGAGCTTCTGGCCAAGGCCACTGTCTGAGCACCGTGTGCCGGCCGCGTATCAGCCCGTCGATGGGCGTCGGATAATGTTCCGTAGCAACAAGGTCGATTCCAACGGCGAAGGCGGGAGCCCACTGAAATCACGAACAAATATCCTCCTGCGCCTGCCAATATCCAGGACAGAGAAACTTCCACGTTAAATCAGCGGGATACACTGTTACGAAACATAAGGGGCAGATGCCCCGACCCTTACATGAGAAAGCCACGAGCTTCTCGTTGGGGCAACCCGAGCACTTGACACGCACGAACCCCCGCCGAAGGACCCCACAGTTGAGGAACTTCCCGAACTCGTTCTCGATGAAGCGTGGGTAGCCGTAGCCATGCGCACTCTTCTCATTGGCTTGTTCGAGGCAGGCTTCGAGGTGGCGACTCACGATATTGTAGAGCGCCGTCTTCTCTGGTTCCCGGCGGCGATAACTCGGTGACAACGACCGGATGGCCGAGCCTGGATAGCGCTCGTACGCGACGCATGCGCTTTGCATGCGCCAGAGTCAGAGCAGCTAGCGTGCCTGACTCCCGCCACGTTGAACTCTCGATACTTGGCGCGTGCTACCGTCGATTGTTCGTCCGAATTCCCGGACGACGCGTCCGAGAACCGGACGTGACTGGCCGGGAATTCGGACACAGTCGCCATGCAAATGCGAATGGCCGGACGTAAGGACCCGGGAATTCCCAACCCCCACCTGAGCGGTAGTTCGGTAGGCGGCAGCTCGGCAGCGCCGCGTACGATGCTGCGCTGATCGGGCACGGTGGAGTCGAAGGTGTCATGCGCTGCCGTCGGCGTTGCTGGCCTCGCCAGCTGGATCAGCGGGGGCCTGGTGGAGGACAGCTGCCTACCGGGAGCGCCAGCGCGGCTCTCGGGAGCGCTGGCGCAGGCTGAACGGTCATCACGGTGGGCACGACCTCGATCGCGGGCTGCTGATCGTAGCTATTCCGCCGTGGCCGCAGCCCGCAGCTCGAGTCTCTTGGGTCAAACCCTGGCTACCAACCCGCATTGGGGCAGGAACGAGATCTGCGAGCTGCGCGACCTGCTGAATGCGCTGGGCAATCGACTTCGCGAGCGAATCGGGTAGCCGATCGACGCACGCTACAAGCCGTGCATCATGATGCACAGTCAACGTGAATCAATCTAACTGGGTGTGAACACGTGGGAATCAAGTGTCGGGAATTGCTCTAGGTCCACGACATGCTTAGTGTGTTTGAAGGGTTCGATTCCCGTGCACTTCCGCTACTAACCTTCGCCTAACCGACGAACCATGTTGATACCTACGTGCCTATTCCCGGCCGGAACCTCACAGTGAACGAGTGCAGAAACCAATTCAATCTTCGTGAATTCACGGGCCATCGATGGTCCGTGAGCCTGGGCGGCCGTTCGAAACGCCAGGTTTCATCAGCAGTGGATCTCTCAGGATTCCTGTGATAGCAACCACTTAACATGGGTCACAGGGCATCCTACGTTGTTGT
>JAUVRN010000335.1 GCA_030597645.1 Candidatus Zixiibacteriota bacterium | reverse complement strand
ATCCGCAGCACCGAAGGGTCAGCGCCTCAGGAGGCGTCGTCCGCTTCTTCGTCTTCGAACAAATCTTCCGCCAGCGACAGTGCCACCCCCGACAGCATCACCTCGATGCCGAGACGTGTAAAGTCCCCGGTGATGAGCTTGCGATCGACGTTGGCGTAGAGCGAGCAGGACGCGCCACGCTCGACCACCAGCCCGGACAGCCGCCCGCCGGTTTCACCCACGAACGTCACCTCACCGAGCTCCTCGCTTTTGACCCAGCCGGTGATGTGGTGCAACTGGAGGTGGGAGTTGCCTGTGTACACGACGGCCATGACGCCTGAGCCGGTCGCTACGGCGCCCTCCGGGTAGATCTCCAGGACCAGAATGCGGCGCCCGGCAGGGTGCGTGAGGCGGATACTGAAGTGGTCGCCCTCGTCGCGCATGGACTCCGCACCGAGCAGATCAGCGAGTTGCTTGATGGTATCGGCGTTGATTTCCATCGCTTGCTCCCCCACGCCTAGAGATACCACCAGCGGAAGTACGCCAGCACGAAGACCATCAACAGCACGCTGACGAAGTTCAATTTGAACAGCAGGCCCACGGTGAACGAAATGGCGTAGAACTGGACCGATATTTCGTTGAAGCCCACTTCCTTGTGCTTTTCGAAGAGTCCTTTGGCCGTGCCTTCGGGCAGGAACGAGCCGATGATGTCGCCGATCAGACCACCGACGATGGCCGCCAACAGCACACCGATCACGACATAACCCAATTCGCTACGCTTCACAGGGCGCCCCCTCCAGCGCGGCTACGGCCGACGCGAACATGGCGATCCCGTCGGTCGAGCCGAGCACCTCTTCGACGGCCCGATCGGGATGCGGCATCAATCCCACGACGTTGCCCGCTTCACTGCAGATACCGGCGATATCGTGAACCGAGCCGTTGGGATTGGCCTCAGGTGTTCTGCGCCCCTCGGCGTCCACGTAGCGAAACACCACGCGGCCCTCCGCTTCGAGACGCTCCACGACATCGGGTGGTGCGAAGTAATTCCCTTCTCCATGAGATACGGGCATGCGCAACACAGACCCCTGATCGATGCCGGTGGTGAAAGGTGTATTGAAGTTTTCACAGGACAGGTACACGTCCCGGTGCACAAAACGCAGATGACGGTTCTTCAGCATGGCACCGGGCAGCAGACCGACCTCCAGCAGGATCTGAAATCCGTTGCAGATCCCGAGTACGGCGCCGCCCTCGCGGGCGAACTCGGTGACCTTGCCGATCACCGGTGCGAAGCGGGCGATCGCTCCGGCGCGCAGATAGTCCCCGTACGAAAACCCACCCGGCAGAATGATGCAGTCTGCGCCTTTGAGGTCGGCGTCCGCGTGCCAGAGATACACCACCGGCTGACGGAGTATGTCGCGGATGGCCGCATAGGCGTCAAAGTCACAGTTTGAGCCCGGAAAGACGACCACGCCGAATTTCATTCGGGCATTTCGATCTGGTACGTCTCGATGATGGGGTTGGCCAGTAGCGCGCGGCAGGCCTGCTCGACCGTCTCGCGTGTGGTATCGGGCGACAACTCCAGTTCGAACGTACGGCCGGTGCGAACCTCCGTGATACCGTCCATGCCGAGATCAGTCAGGGCACGTTGAATCGTAGCCCCCTGGGGATCCAGCACGCCCGACTTGTAGCGCACGGTGACGACGGCCCGGGGTGGTGTGGATGATTTCATGGATGTCGCCATTATAGGTCCGCGGGTGGGGTACGGCCACCTTTTTTGGAGCGGGTCTTTCGCGGTGCCGCGGTACGCACCAGCGTCACGCCCTCCAGGACGAGCCCGTAGCTGACGTAGCCCAGTGTCACCGGAAAAATGGCGTACGCCGGCCAGGCCATGATGGCCCCAATGGACGCAAGAATGTACAGCAGTTTGAACCGAGCGCGCGTCGTGCGAAACGTCCGCGGTCGCGCCTCGAACTCGATGGATGATACCATGAGAAGTGAGTAGCCGATCACCAGCGTCACGGTCAACTCCTGGAACCTCAATCCGCCGTACAGCGCGTGACTGAAAATCGTAAAGCTGAGAATGGAGACGGCGGCGGCGGGCACGGGCAGGCCGAGAAAAGCCTTCTTCTCCTCGCGATCCACCGACAGGTTGAACCGTGCGAGCCGCAGCGCTGCCGAGAGCAGAAACACCGTGCCCAGTAGCCAGTTCCACTGACCGAGAAACGGCAACTTGTAGGTGTAGAGAATGACCCCCGTGGCGGCGCCGAAGGACACGACGTCGGCCAGTGAGTCGAACTCCACACCAAAGCGCGTAGCGCCGTGGGACACTCGCGCCACGAATCCGTCCAGGGCGTCCAGAAAAGCCGCGAGAATCACCAGCCAGGCTGCCTGCAGCGGCTGGCCGTTGACGCAGGATATCAACGCCAGAAAGCCGCAGATCAAGTTGCCCGCGGTGAACGCGCCGGGAAAAACGGCCCGCAGATTAGCCATGGCGCCGCTCCGCCAGTACGGTGGCCCCCGCTTTGACGTGTTGACCCCGCCGTACCAGAGCGACGAAGCCGGCCGGAAACTCGAGATCGAGCCGGGATCCCAGGTGAATCATCCCGTACCGCTGGCCGATGGCGAGTTCATCGCCCGGTTCGACCCAGTTCTCGATCCGGCGCGCCAGCAGTCCGGCCACCTGCGTACAGCTCACGCGGCCCACCTCAGACGATTCGAAGATCAGCGTCTCGCGTTCGTTCTCGGTCTGGGAACGGGCCAGGAATGCCGGCAGATACCGGCCGGCATGATGCGTGCGCGACGTCACGGTGCCGGCGACCGGGGCGCGATTCACGTGCACGTCCAGAGCGGACATGAAGATGCTCAGCTCCATGCCTCCATCGTGTTCCGTGACGGCCACGACGTGGCCGTCTGCGGGCGCCACGGCGAATACGCCGTCCCGCTCGGGCACCTTGCGATCAGGGTCTCGGTAAAAGTTCAGCACGAGCAACAGCAGCACCGCGGTCGGGATGCCGAGCCACCATCGCCAGGCGCCCTGAGGCACCAGCCAGGCGATCGCGTTGAGCGCCACCAGCGCCGCGATCCGGGAGTATCCGGGACGTGCCATGTCAGCGCGGCGCGCGGCCTCTGCGTGGGACCGATCGGCTCAGAATGGTAGTCGCGTGTCTCATGAATGGACCGAGATCGAAACACCGGGCCAGGCGTGCGGACGTCAGCACCGTATTCACTTCGCGATCCGTGGCCAGGCGGTCCCGGAACGAACCGCCCTTGTTCCACGCGGCCAGGGCGTGCTTCTGGACCACGCGATAGGCGTCGTCACGAGACATCCCCGCGTCCACCAGCGCCAGCAGAACGCGCTGGCTGAAGACCACGCCGCCACCCAGATCAATGTTGTCGCGCATTCGGGTACGATCGACCTGCAGGTTCTCGATCAACCCGACACTCTTCACCAGCATGTAGT
>JAUVRN010000362.1 GCA_030597645.1 Candidatus Zixiibacteriota bacterium | reverse complement strand
GGTTACGTTGCCTTCGCTGACCAGGGAGAAGCGCCCATCGTATTGGATGGGACGGCGTCCCTTGATGATGATGTTGCCTTCTACGTACACCTTACCTGTGGCGACCAGGTTTCCGAAGGCATCCATTGAGATGGACCCACCCGGTCCGGACATGAGCGGCAGTATCCGTCCTTGTTCAATCACCAGATCTCCGGTGATCACCAGAGCGTCCGATCGGAGGTAGTCCATGTACGTCGCGTAATTCGTTCCTCCCGCATCCGTATACGGTTCATCCAGATTGGGCATCTCGAGTTTGCCGTCGGGGAGGTCGTAGCCGGAACTGGCGTCAGTGTAAACCGCGTCGGCGCCGCCGCTCCCGGTGAATCCATCGGTCACGTACGCCCCATCAAAGGTCTCTTTCATCGGGGGTGATCCGCCTGCAATATCCGGTGAGCCGACATTGGCAGTGCCGTCAAGCACGACATTGCCGTGCTTCACTCGCAGCTCGGCATCGAGCGTCTGGACGGTTTCTCCACCGTAGTACGTGGTGGTGATGGGAGGGAGGCGGCTCGAGATTGCGGCATTCATGCCGGTGTAATTGTTGTAC
Source organism: Candidatus Zixiibacteriota bacterium (assembly GCA_030597645.1). Taxonomy (GTDB): domain Bacteria; phylum Zixibacteria; class MSB-5A5; order JAUVRN01; family JAUVRN01; genus JAUVRN01. The sequence continues at coordinate 2,674 of JAUVRN010000362.1, read as the reverse complement.
AGGGATGCGCCACCCGTCATGCTCAGCGCGACACTGTCCGGGGGCATGGGGCCATCGTACGTGCCGTCGTGGTTGGCGTCGGTGTATGATTCGCCGGCGTCCCACACGCCGTTGCCGTTGACATCGATGTACGGCTCGCCGTCGCCGAGGATATGCACGGAGCCGTGAACGCCGACGTTGCCCCTGATCGACCTGGAATCCTGGCCATGGCCGGCAAATATCGCGTTGTTCCAGATATTGATCGGATTCCGTCTGTACCGATAGGTGACCTGGACGGCGGCTACTCCGCCCGGCTCGGAACGGCCCACGGCGATCACCCGGCGAAGAGGCATCGTCGTATCCATGGACACGGAGAATGTTGCGTGGGGAAGAGCAGTATCGCTGTTGATGATGTACGACAGGCTGTCTCGCGACACCATGTCCGGATTAGCTGTCATGACTGCTTCCACGCGCGCCATGCCGGCTTCGGCGGCGAGAAGCGCCTGGGTCTTTCTCGTCATGTTGCCTGCGATGTCCATCTCCGTTTCGCTCATCTGCACCGATACAGTGGCGATCAGCACCAGAGCCACGAGAACGAACAGGGTCACGATCATCGCGGCGCCGCGTTCCGGGTGCGGGTGTTTGGGGCGATTGGGTTGCATGGGCTAGCGATTCCTCAGGTAGACGGTTTTGCCCACTCTACGGCGCGTCTGAAGGGCAGTGTTCTCGTATTGATCCTGGAGTGTGGAGACGAGCATGAAGCTGATCCGATCGATGCCTGCAGCACCGGCCGGGACGAAGGCCGCGGAGTCGATTTCGTGAGCCGAAGCCGCCGGCGCGTTACCGTTGAGCTTCCTGACCAGCGTGGGTGTATCCAGGCCGCGGTCTATGTAATACGTCAGCGTGTCGACAGAGCCAGGTCCGGAGCCCCGGTACACTTGCAAGGTGTCAAAGCCGGCCGAAACTCGGGCCGTGCCTGGCCCGGGTACCTGGTATCCCGCATTTCGGATAACGCGTGACAGCTCATCCGACGCAAACCTCAGGTTGCCCTGGCGGTCCGCCACATCCGTCTGAGCCAGATACAACTCATGTTGCGCTGCATAGAATTTGAACGCAACCGCTCCCACGATCAGCATCAGCACAACGCCGATCAAGAGTTCGATCAGGGTCAGGCCGCGCGAGGATGTCGGCCCGAAGAGCCTTCGCATGTATTTGCCGTTCATGGCATCTCAGTCTATTGAATCGGCAGTGTGAGCAGATCGTGCACCCGCGATTTTACGCACGGGTATGCGGGCATCTGGGGCGGCCCCGTACGCAAATCCAGTGTGGCTGGCTGCTCATGATCGCCTGCTGGTCCGAGCTACCAGGCCTGGAATGGGCAGATTCTGGCCTGGCTCAGTTCCACGCAATCGGGTCGCCGATCATTCTGCCCGCCCAGATTTGGAGTTTTTGCAGCCATATACCCATTGCGGTAGCGATTGGGCCACCATAGCTTACGCGGCTTCCGGGGCGGGAATAAAGCCCCGGCCCGCGTGTCGGAACAACTGAGACGGACTACGGGTTGAGTCCGTGGGGGCGGAAGATGGTGACAGGAGGGCACGGCTCAACCTGGCGGTCGCTCGACCCCCCGCCAGACGCGTTCAAGCCATGAGGTCTAAACCGATGATTATCAAGAACATACGTTTCTGGGTGTGGCTGATGGTGCTCACGCTGGCCGCCACCACCGCTTCTGCCCGCACCAGCGGGGAAGAGGGGAATCGCCGGCCGCGGTACCAGGTATCGGCCGGAGTCGAGAGCCCGTTCGTCACCAACCGCACGCACAAGGTGGGCAATATCGCGTTCACCATCACCAACTGGGGCTTCATCGGCAGCCAGGCCCGCGGCGAGCGCGACCCCTGCACCAACCGTGCGGCGGAGTCGTTCGAGTTTCCGCGCGGCTCGGGAACCGAGTACCTGTTCCAGGGCGCCATGTGGATCGGTGCCATCAAGGGACGCGACACGCTCGTGTCGGTGGGTGCGGACGGCTGGAACCCCAACAACGAGATGTTCCCGGCGCCGTTTCCGGAGGGAGAGATCATCGAACGGACCAACCGTGCCCTGCTGCGCGGTCCGGTCAACTCCAACTGCAGCGACATCGAGTTCACCGAGGACGCCGTGTCCGAACAGGACTTCGTAGCGGTCTACTACGACACGGTCACCAATTCGCAGTTCGTGGGTCGCGACGGGACGGACGGCAGGTCCCACATTCCGATCGGCATCGAGATCACCCAGGAGTCGTATTCCTGGTCCTTCGACTACGCCAAGGATTTCATCCTGATGGACTTCGGTATTCGCAACGTCAGTGGTGAACTGCTCAAAGATCTCTACATGGGTCTGTATATGGACCACGACGTGGGTCACGTGTCCCTCGGTAACCCCTTCGATGACGATATTACCGGTTTCACGGAGACGATACCGTCCACCGCCGGCGAAGGATTCTTGGACACGGTCAACATCGCCTGGATCGCAGACAACGACGGAGATCCGCAGGGCGGCCGGTTCGACTGCAATTCAGCCACCGGTGTGACGGGCGTGCGCGTGGTGCGTGCCCCGTCTCCGGACCTCAAGTTCTCGTTCAACTGGTGGGTATCCAATGGCACCGCCAGCCAGGACTGGGGGCCCAATAAGCGCAACACCAAGGTGCAGTACGTGGCCG
>JAUVRN010000046.1 GCA_030597645.1 Candidatus Zixiibacteriota bacterium | reverse complement strand
TCGGTACCGTCAAGTCACGCCTGTTCCGGGGCCGAAAGATACTCCAGAATCGCCTGGCCGATTACGCCAGGCAGGCGGGTTACCGAAAGGAGCCCGCAGACTCATGATCGACTGCAGGGAAACACTGAAGCGGTTCTACGATTACCTCGACCGGGAGTTGACGCAGGTCCGGGCGCGCGAGGTCGAGGAACATCTGGATCGCTGCCGCGGCTGTTTTGATCGGTTCGAATTCGAAAAGAGTTTCGGCAAGTTCGTCTCCACGTCGGGCCAACAGCCGGTGGACACCGGGCATCTCAAGGCCCAGATTCGAGCGCGCCTGAATGAGATGGAATCGTCCGGCCCCGAAGCGGGGGAGGACCTCTTTCCAGAACACACGGACCACGCACCCATCGACGACGTGCCGCTGCCGGAGCTGCACCCGGCCGGCGCCGGGGCTTCCATGGGGCGCCGGATTCCCATGTGGTCTTACGTTCTGGCTGCAGCGGCCCTGGTCATGATCATCATCCCGGTAATGCGCCAGCAGGAGGAGACGCAACCGGCCGCCCGTGCAATCGCCCCGTTGATCGAGATTCACCGGACCGCGGTGAGGCAGGTGACCGATTCGGATCCGCAGCGACTGTCTGATTGGCTGGCAGAGCGCGTCGAATTCGATGCGATGGTCCGGGAGTTCGACATGGCCGGCTGTTCCTTGTCGGGCGCCGCCGTCGATTCGATCTGGGCAATACTCTTTGCAGAATCGGGCGGCGTGCCGGTCTGCGTCATGGTCGCAGACATGGATGCATATTCCATCCCCTCCGAGTTCGATCGGGTTGAGATGAACGGGCGAACATTCTGGACGGCCACGGACGGCGAGTTCAGCGTGGTGGTCTGGGCCTGGCATCCAACCGGTGTCGTCTGTGCGGCGGTCGCCGAGGCCGGAACGGACTATCTTCTCCAGCTGGCCAATCGGGTAGAAGACGTGATCGCAGGCACCTAGGCTACATCACCGATCGGGGTCACGGCCCGGGACGTGCCTGCCTGGCCCCGAAGTCGCCACAGATGCACAACACTCCACAGCAGTAAGCCTGCTTCGACCAGTCTCACGCTCATACTGAGGTACCAGACCCCCGTGTCGTAGTAGCGGGGCAGCAGTTCGTAGGTGAGCAACAGCGAAAGGGTCAAAAGGTGCAGGGGCAAAGTCGGCCTGAACACGACGGTGGCGGGCAGGATCGCCCAGTACCAGGGATAGTTGACGGGCAGCAACGCCATCACCACCACACAGGTCATTTGTACCGCGCGCCACGTGTCGACGAAACGACGGGCGATCAGTATCGCCAGAGCGAGACCGCTCAGCGCGATGACCGGACGCGACCAGACGGCTCCACCGGGGAGCTCCACCGCCAGGGCGTGTATGAAGCCGTTGAACTGCCAGAACAGAGAATAGGCCTGCAGCCCCGACCAGAGATTCCAGCCGGCATCGACGTAGGGTGCGTAGGTGGCCGCCGCCAGGGCCAGGGCCAGGGCGGTGCGGCGCCAGCCTATGCGCGTGATCAACAGGGGGACGAACGCCACGGCAATCAGTTTGGCCGAGATGGCGCCGGCAAACCAGATCAGGGCCCGCCCCGGCCGGCCGGCTTCGATATCGATCAGACACGCCACGAACAGAAGCGCCCAGAGCACATCCACGTGACCGGAGCCGGCGTACTCGAAGAGCAGCAGGGGATGCCAGAGGTAGAGGAGCAGGGCCGCCCGGGGCGGCCCGCGCGCCGCGCGTTTCGCTGCCACCAGCAGCATCAGCCCGATCAGCACATCGAACAGCGCGAAGGCGGCTTTGAACGTCCAGATGCTCGGCTGTATCCAGGTCAGCGCGGCAAACAGCATCTGCGAGAGGGGTGGATAGATGGTAGGGATCTCTTTGTGATTGATGTTGGCCCAGTCGCCGTCCCGCGGCAGATCCAGGCGAGGGTCGGAGGGTGCGTAGCGATAAGGGCTGATCCCCGCCAGGGCGACGCGACCATCCCAGAGATAGCGGTATACGTCGTCGGAAAGCACCGGCGGTGACCACCACAGCGCGACACGTGCGCCTATCGCTACGATCCAGACAAACCACCACAGTCGCCTGCTCGGGACCGTACGGTACACGAACCATACGGCCACGGCGACGGCACACGCCGACCAGAGCAACGTCAACGCCTGCCGCAATGGGGATTCGAAGGTGACCCACAGGGCCCAGGCACCGCAGAGCGCGGTCAGCAGGGAACCAAGAAGGACGACGATCGGTTTAGGTTTTGACATGACGCTGACCATCAAAGTACCTTCGATCGCGTTGGGGGGAAAGGCGCGCGTGCGCCCGCACTGCCCCGGCAGAGTGGGGCGCCGTGAGTCTTGAATCGATCGACTATGCCATCCTGGCTCCGTACCTGGTGGCCATGTTTTTTCTCATGGTCTTCGGGCTGCATCGCTATGTCCAGGTGTTCCACTTTTGCAGGCTGAGGAGGCATGGCCTGGGCACGCCGGCGCGTTTCGATTCATTGCCGACGCTCACCGTTCAGCTGCCGCTCTATAATGAGCGGTATGTTGCGCGTCGGTTGATCGATGCGGTTTGCAGTCAGCACTATCCCCGGGATCTGCTGGAGGTGCAGGTACTGGACGATTCGACCGACGAGACGCGGGACATCATCGCCGGTCGCGTCGCCCACTGGCGTGAACAGGGTATCGACATCGTCCACGTGAGACGACCCGACCGGAAGGGTTTCAAGGCCGGCGCGCTGGCGCACGGCCTCCAATGTTCACGCGGTGAGTTCATCGCCATCTTCGATGCCGACTTCCAGCCGCCGCCGGATCTGCTGCGCAACGGAATCCAGCCCCTTGCAGACCCCCGTAAGGGAATGGTCCAGATGCGGTGGGGGCACATCAACCGAGACTACTCGCTGCTCACCCGGCTCCAGTCGATCTTTCTCGACGGTCACTTCGTGATCGAACACTGGGTACGGTACCAGCGGGGACGCTTTTTCAATTTCAACGGTACGGCAGGGATCTGGCGGCGCCAGGCCATTATCGACGCGGGCGGCTGGAGCGCGGCCACGCTCACGGAGGATCTCGATCTGTCGTACCGCGCACAACTGGCGGGATGGGAGTTTGCGTATTTACCCGATGTGGTGGCGCCGGCCGAATTGCCGGTGGACATCTCGGCGTTCAAGAACCAGCAGTATCGCTGGGCGCGCGGCTCTGTCCAGACGGCCCGGCGTATTCTGCCGCGCATCTGGCGGTCACGCCTGCCGCGGTCAGTCAAGCTCGAGGCTACGATCCACCTCACGGCCAACTTTGCCTATCTGCTGCTTCTCGTGCCCTGCGTGCTCGCGTTGCCCAGCATGATTCGTCTCTATCGAGCCGATCGCCTGGAGATTCTCTTGCTCTACGTGGCGTTCTTTGTGTTCGCCACCCTCTCCATGTGGGTGTTCTTCGGGGTATCCCAACGACGGATATACGCGGACTGGAAAACCAGGTTTTTGCTGTTTCCGTTTCTCATGTCGCTGGGCATCGGCATGGCCATCAACAACGCCCGTGCGGTGCTGGAGGGGTTGGTCCTGGGCGCAGGCGAGTTCGTCCGGACACCGAAATACGGCGAGTTGCTCGCGGGTAAGCAGCATCGCCAATCCAGTTACTCGAGCCAGCACTCCGCGAACTATTGGGGTGAACTGCTGTTTGCGGGCTATTTTGCATTCACCCTGATCTACGCTGTGTTGCACGGCATGTATGGGGCGGTGCCGTTTCTGTTGATTTTTCTGACCGGTTTTGCCTACGTGGGTCTCTGGTCCGCGTGGCAGGTGTGGCGAGGGAGGGTTGCGATCTAATGGCCCGGAGGATCAGACGGCTTCTTGGACTGGTGGCACTGCCCCTTCTGCTGGTACTGGCGTATGTGGTCGTCTCACGGCCGCCGTGAGGGGCCAGCGGTTCGCCGCGTCACGATGCCGTGCGCATATCGATCCCGTCGCTTCTCGAATTCGCCCGGGAGGGCGGGTATGACTACGTAGCGCTGAACTCCGCACTGTCGGCGAGATTCGAGCGCGATCCGTCGCCGTTGTGGCAGGTCGACTGGGGCCTGGATTCACTGCCCGCACACCGGTCGGAGGCTACGGCATTCTGGATCGATGCGTACAACGCGGCGGCCATCACCGGCGTGATGCAGAATTGGCCTCTGCACAGTGTCATGGACGTACGAGGGTATTTCAGTGATCCGCGGTACGACGTCTTCGGCGACACGCTGAGTCTCGATGACATGGAAAAGAAAAGGCTCTTCGGCTCGGATATCGATCCGCGTATTCACTTCGCGATCGTATGCGCCTCCGCAAGCTGTCCACCGCTGCATCCCGAGCCATTCCAGTCGACGTCCGACCTCGACTCGCTCCTCGATGCGCTCGCAGGCCGCCTGGTCAACGATACCACCTATGTGCGCTTCGACCCGGAGGAAGGTGTCGTCCACCTGTCCAAACTCTTCGAGTGGTACGCGGATCACTTTGCCACCACGCACGGATCGGTGCTGGGGTTCATCGCACATTATCATCACGACGGGGAGTGGATCGCAGGGCGCTCGTGGAAAAAGCGCTTCGTCAAGTACGACTGGTCACTCAACCAGAGGCCACGCGAATGACCGTAGCCGTGGTCATCCCGGCGCTCGACGAAGAACTGTCCATTGGCGAGGCCGTGCGCCAGGCCCGGGCGATTCCCGGGGTGCACGAAGTCGTCGTATGTGACAACGGCTCGCGGGACGACACCGCAACGCGGGCGCGTACGGCAGGCGCCCGTGTGGTCACCGAGCCGCAGCGCGGCTACGGTCGGGCCTGTCTTGCCGCGCTGGCAGATCTCGCGGCCAGGCCGCCGCACACCGTGCTTTTCATGGACGCCGATCTTGCGGACGATCCCGCGGACGCGACCGACCTGCTGGCCCCCATCGGGTCGGGACAGGCGGACCTGGTCATCGGTTCCCGAATCGAGCGTGCCGAACCGGGCGCCCTGCTGCCCCAGGCGCGATTCGGCAACTGGATTGCCACGCGCCTGTTGAGAATGTTGTTCGGAGTCGAATACACGGATCTCGGCCCCTTTCGGGCGATCCGATGGCAGGCGCTGCAGATGCTCGCCATGGACGACCAGGACTTCGGCTGGACCGTGCAGATGCAGGCCCGCGCCGCCCGGCGCGGCCTTCGGGCCATCGAAGTGCCGGTGCAATATCATCGCAGAGTGGGACGTTCCAAGATATCAGGTACGGTCGTCGGCAGTGTCCGGGCTGGCACAAAGATCATTTCGACGCTGATGACCGAACGATTCGCAGCCCGTCCCGCCGTATCGAAAGAGGCGGCGCAGGCCGTTTGAACACGCTTCTCATCTACGCCAAGGATCCGCGGCTGGCCAAGAGCAGGCTCCGGAATACATTCTCGGATTCGATCGTCACACGTCTCGCCGGCGCATTCCTGCGCGATACGCTGGAGCAGGCGTGCAGGGTAGAGCAGGTCGAACCGTGGCTGCTGTACACACCGGCGGCCGCCGAGCCGGGCATGCGCACGCTGGCGTCGGAGTGCGGTGTACTCGATCGGCTGGTACTGCACGCCCAGGTGGGGGAGACGCTGGGCGATCGCCTGCAGCACGGTTTCGATCTCGCGTTCGAGCGGGGTGCCCGTGCGGTAGTAGCCATGGGCTCCGACTCTCCGACCCTGTCCTCCGAGACCATTGCGGACGCCTTTGAGCATCTGAGACGGCGATCGGCCGTCATCGGTCCCGCCCGGGACGGCGGCTACTACCTGATCGGTCTCACGGGGCCCTTGCCCGCGGTCTGGCAGGGTGTTTCCTGGTCTACGAGCAGGGTGTCGCAGGAGACCGTAGATCGCCTGGAGAGCCTGGGTGTCGGGTACAGCATGCTGCCGCCTGGCTGTGACGTGGACACACCCGCGGATCTCGAGACGCTCAAGCTCGATCTGGTGAATCTGCGCAAGGCCGGCAGGACGGATCTCGCCCGGCACACCGAGCGCACACTGGCATTGGTTTGACAGGGAGAGACAATGAAGAACTTTGGAGAGATGTCGTTGCAGGAGTTCGGGCACACGGTGCCCGCCCACGTCAACCGCGTCCTGTTGCCCGTGGGTACCCTCGAGGCACACGGCGTCACCCCGCTGGCCACTGACAACATCATTCCGGAGTACCTCTGCAAACACATCTCCGGCGATCTTCACGCGCTGGTGGCGCCGACCATCAATTATGGCATCACCAGGAGTCTCTCCGGGTTTCCCGGAAGCTTCGGCGTGCGGCCGGAAATCTTTCGCGCATACGTCGTGGATGTGCTCTGCGGCCTTTCGGCTTCCGGTTTCGAGCGTGTGGCGATCATCAATGGTCACGGGGGCAACAACGGGGCACTCAAAGAGGCAGCCTGGGAGTTCTATCGGACCACCGGCAAACAGGTGTGTGTCGTGCACTGGTGGATGTTCTGCAACGATATCTGTCGCCAGGTCTTCGGACAGGACGGCGGGCACGCCGGCTGCGATGAGACCGCCATGGTCATGGCTGCCGATCCGGAGTACGTGAAATCGGAGTTGTACGACGATGCCCTGGCTTTCGAGTATCACTCTGCCGTGGACATGTACCCGGCCCCGTCGTCCATCATGCTCTACACACCGGGCGAAGGAAATCCAGTGTTCGACCGTGACAAGTGTTTGGCCTATGCGGATCAGGCCACGGACAAGGTAAAATCTTACCTGCTGGGACTGTGGGACGCGTGGGATCGCATGCTGAAGCCGGCTCAGCGCTGAGCGAAGAAGCCGCCCGGGTCCGGGACCGCGTTGCCCGGGCACTTGTCCGGCATGCACCACGCGAGGCCGGCAACCTCGATCCCGACCGCGTGTTTGCCGCCGCGTCCGGGCATCCCTTTCCCGCATATCTCTGGGGCAGTTCCCGGTGGGACAAGGGACGCTTCGCCGTCGTCGCACACTCCCCGATCGCGACCGTCAGGAGCACCGGCGGAGTCACTCGCCTGACGACTGCGACTGGAGAATCGGACTTCGCGGGCGATCCCCTGTCGCTACTCGGCGAGATGTTGCCCGAGCCCCATCTCGGCTCCGGTGAACTTCCGTTCGCGGGCGGAGCCATCGGCTATGTCACCTACGAACACGCGCTGAGGTACGTTGTGCCTGGCAGTACGCCACCCGGTCCGTTGCCCGATGTTCACTTTGCCGTCTACGACCGCGCCTACGTGTATGACTACGGTCAACAGGTCGGGTACTGGATCGGCCCACCGGGCACGGTCGACGATGTGCCCGACGTGCCCGCAGCCCGTTTGGACGGCCCCTGGGAGGGGTCCGTATCGCGGGAGACCTACCTGGCGCACGTGGGCCGCATCCTGGAGCACATCGACGCGGGGGATATCTACCAGGCCAACTACACGGTGCGCTTCGAGGCGCCGGGTGTCGCGCAGCCGATCGCGCTGGCGCTGCAGATGCGAAGGTCCATCCCCACACCTATGGGTGCCGGTCTCTCCTACCCGTGGGGTACGACGTGGTCCCTCTCCCCGGAGCGTCTCTGGAGCGGTCGGCCTGGTCAGCAGATGGAGAGCCGTCCGATCAAGGGCACCCGACCGCGTGGCTCCGGGCCGGAGCAGGATGAACGGTTGGCCCGCGAACTGGAATCATCCGTGAAGGACCGTGCGGAACTGCTCATGATCGTCGACCTCGTGCGAAACGATCTCGGCCGCATGGCACCCTTCGGTTCGGTACACGTGGACCGCTTGTTCCGGGTCGAACGCTACTCCAACGTCCTCCACCTCGAGGCCACAGTGATCGCCGACTGGCCGGCCGACGTGTCGTGGGCACGACTGCTCCAGGCGATGTTGCCGGGCGGATCGATCACCGGTGCCCCCAAGAGGAGAGCGGTGGAGATACTCCGCGGACTGGAACCGGCACCCCGCTCCGTGTACACGGGGGCCCTGGGATATATTTCTGCGTGCGGCCACACGGATTTCAATCTGCCTATTCGCACGCTGTATCACGACGGCTCGACGTTCTATCTGCATTCGGGCAGCGGTATTGTCGCCGACAGCGATCCCGCTGCCGAGTGGGATGAGGTGCAGGTCAAGGTGGACAATATTCGTCGCCTGCTCGCCGCGAAGTGATCGTCTATCGTCGGGGGCGCTGGAGCCCGGTGGCGGGGTCATTCCAGCTTCCGGCTTCGGGAGCACTCACGACCCTCACATTTCGTACGGGGCGCCCGCTCTTCTTTGGGGAACACATCGAACGCCTGCAGGCCGACGCGCGTGCCGCCCGGATCCGAGTTCCCGAGGCGAGCCGGACCGCGCGCACACTTCGTCGCGGCATAGCACGCTTCGGGTTGGCCCGGGGTGTGGCGCGCCTGATCGTCACGCGTGCCGATGGAGCCGGGACCGGGGAGCTGACTATTACGCTCGAGCTACCGCGCCCGACCCCGCGCCGCATTCGGCTGTTGCTGGTCTCTCATACGCCGACCTGTCGCCGTGACCGCAAGCTGGCGGCATGGAACGACGCGCGGTGGGCGCTCATCCGGGCGCAGGCCGCCGGTTGCTTCGACGCACTCCTGGTGGATGGTACCGACGTCCTCGAATGCTGCCGGGCCAACGTCCTGGTCATTCGGAACGACCGGATCGTCACGCCGCCGGCGGATGGTCGTATCCTGCCCGGCATCGCCCGTCGTTTCTTGATGGATGCCGCAGCACTCGGGGTGAGGGAGCACCGGGTGGGGTCGGGTGGTCTGCGAGGGGCCGATGCCCTGCTCCTGATCAACAGTGTTCGCGGAGTTTTGCCCGTGGCCGACGTCATAGACGAACGCGGGCGGACTCTCTGGTGCGATGCCGGGCGCAGTACCTGCGCCGATGCCGTCCGACAGGCCTGGCGAAGGATTGTCCGACAGAGTTCCGGTCCGCATCTCTAGTATTGCGTTGCAAACCCCTGATTTGCTGTATTATTAATAGGGGTTGGAGTGATACCGGGCTCCTCATGATTGCCCGATCGCCTGCCGATAATTGACATAAGCCGATGTACCGCCGCAACTTCGCATACGGATCCGGATTCGGCGGCAGCCTCATGCCTGCCGTCAAGTGGCTGATGGTAGCCAACGGTGTCATGTTCGTGCTACAGCAGCTCTACCCGCCGCTCACGGGCATGATGGGCCTGGTACCCTGGAGGATCGTGCACGAGGTCGCGGTATACCAGTTCGTGACCTACCTGTTCCTGCACGGCAGTTTCTTTCACCTCTTCTTCAACATGCTCATGCTCTGGATGTTCGGGCGGGAGCTGGAGACCCGCTGGGGGACGCGGTTCTTCCTGAAGTACTATTTTCTGACCGGAGTCGGTGCCGGTATTACGTCATTCCTGTTCAATCCGGCCAGTCACTCGGTGACCATCGGTGCCTCGGGAGCCATCATGGCGATCCTGGTCGCCTTTGCGCTGCACGACCCGAATCGAC
>JAUVRN010000316.1 GCA_030597645.1 Candidatus Zixiibacteriota bacterium | reverse complement strand
GGCAATCAGGGTTATCTGGGTGCAGCTCCGGGTGGCATCGGAGCCTCAGTATCCTGGGGTGTACCCGGGGGGACCGGGGCGCCCACTACGGGCAGTCCCATCGTCGTGTGCGACTTCGAGTATTCCTGGAATCTGAGTCACGACGACATACCCACGATCTCCGTTCTGGTGCCTGCCGGTTACACCTCGAGTGATCCATTCACGGACGACAACCATGGCACCGCCGTGCTGGGTGAGCTCCTGAGTCTCAGCAACGGCTGGGGCACTACGGGTGCGTCGTATGGGGTACAGGGCGCGGTTGCGCCTACGTACCTCAACTCGGCCTGGCAACTGGGCGTGGCCATGACTCACGCGATGACGGTGCTGGGGCCGGGTGACGTCTTCCTCATAGAGCAGCAGATTCAGGGGCCCAACTACCCCGGTCCCGGACCGCAGGACGGTCTGGTTCCGGTGGAGTGGTGGGCTTCCTGGTACTACACGATAGTCACCGCCGTCGGCAACGGTGTCCATGTCATCGAAGCGGCCGGTAACGGACGCGAGGATCTCGACGCGGCGGTGTACGGTGTGGGTCACGCGCCGTTTCTGGTTCAGAACAACTCCGGGGCGATCATCGTCGGTGCCGGCGCCGTGCCGGGTGGATCGGACACGGACCGCTCACGTCTGAGTTTCTCCAACTGGGGATCGCGACTCAACCTGCAGGGCTGGGGCGAGAATGTCTACACCACCGGCTATGGCGATCTCTACAGTGCGGAGGGCACCGATTACTACTACACCTCCAGGTTTGCCGGTACCTCCAGCGCCTCGCCCAACGTGGCCTCCGCCGTGGCCATTCTGGAGAGCGTGTATGAGAGCAACTCCGGCGGGATCCCGTTGAGCACCCACCTGGCGCGCAGCATCCTCCAATCCACGGGTTCGCCTCAGCAGGCGGGCACCTATCCGGTGACCCAGAACATCGGCCCGCGGCCCGACCTGGGGTTGGCCATCAGGGCGCTGCCGGCCGCGCCCGACACCTGCGAATACTACAAGGCACCCTACGTGGACTATGCCCCCAACGGCATGCCCGATTTCGATCAGAAGCAGGATCAGTGGAGGTCACCGGCCAGCGGCGCCTGGTCCCACTGTGGCCCGGCGGCCCTGGCCAACTGCTTCTGGTGGTTCGATTCCAAGTTCGAATCCAGCCCGGTTGACCCCAGGCCCTTCTCCCCGGGGACCGGTACACCGGCGCCGAACGACAGCTACAACCTGGTCTACTCCTTTGATCCTACGGGCCTGTGGGACGACCACGACACCAACAACGTCATGCCGCTCATTGACTCCCTGGCGCGTTACTGCAACACCAATCCGGGGGGACAGAGCGGCACCAATGTACAGGATCTGGCGAACGGCGCGGCAAACTGGCTCAGCGCGGTCGGCCTCGCCGGTACATACACCGTAAATGTCCATGCGGTCGATGACACATGGGGTTTTGATCAGATTCGAGAGGAAGTCCTGCGCAGCCAGGATGTGATCCTGCTGCTGGGTTTCTGGGAGGAGATAGCCCCCGGGGTGTGTGAACGGATCGGTGGGCACTATGTGACGGCAGCGGGCGTCTGCCCGGATCCGTTGGACACAGCCATCTGCGTCTCGGATCCCTACTTCGACAAGAACGAGGGCGAACCACCCGCCGGGACGGCCCACGGGTCGAGCGTTCACAACGATGCGTTTCGTGTGTCCGGTCCGCATGGCACGAGTCACCACGATCGCTATGACGCCACCCTCACCGCCTGCCCGCCGTTTCAGGCGCCGTGCTTCCAGCTCGAGCTGGTCAATTACCCGGTCAATGCGGGCAACGTGGCCGTGTGGCACGGGCAAAACAGCTACGATCCGGGTCTCGATCCGATCCCGCCGCAGGGCGGTCCGATCCACACGTTGTTAGAATACGCCGTGGTCATTTGCCCGGTCGAGGCTCCGACTCACTACAAGACCTGGGGGATTGAGCCTCGACCCGTCGACTGGCTCGTCTCGGTGGACGATCAGTTCATGACGGATGAACTGAGTCTAACGACTGTCGAGTTCCTTTCCAATCCGACCCGGAAGGACACGTTCGATATCACCAGGCCCGATGACCACCTGCTGTGGTACCGGGCGCACGGCCGTGATACGCTGCTGTCGGTCGAGTTCGAGAATCAATTCGGGCTCGACACGGTGATCATCGACTCCGTGACGCACCTGCTGGTACCGTGCCAGAAACTGCCTCACGACTTTCCCGACACCCTTCTGGCTCATTACAAGGCCTACCGGATCCGGGACGGCCACGAGTTCGTGAGGGCGACCGAACTGCAGGACCAGTTCAACGTACAGCCCGAGCTCATCGATCTGCTCGTACCGGTGTACTTCCTCACTCCGGCCATAAAGAACGGTGAGCCGTTGTATGACTCGGTCACGCACTACGTCGCATACGACTTCCAGCCCAAACATGACACCGTGATCAACCGTATTGTACGCGACCGGTTCGGTACGTATGACATCGTTGCTCTGAGCAGCGAGATGTTGCTCGTGCCTACGCAGAAACTGTCGTTTACCGCCGTAACCGATACCATTCCCGGTGACGACGCCTGCTGGTACTACAAGCCGGGTTATCTGGACTACGCGCCCAACGGCATTCCCGACTTCGATCAGAAACAGGATGCCTGGACCACCCCGGGAACGCCGCTCTGGTCGTGGTGCGGTCCCACGGCAGTGGCCAACTGCATCTGGTGGTTCGACTCGAAGTTCCACCCCGTCGATCTCGTGCCTGCGTACGTAGTTCCGGGAGAACATGACCCGACCAACGTGCCGCCCTTTATCAGCGCCCTGGCGACGTGCATGAACACCGACTTGATCATCCCGGGGACCGATGTACAGTGGATGCAGCGGTGCATCGATGACTGGCTGACGGCGAATGCGCTCGACTCGTATTTCGTGGAGAACACCTACAAGGCGCCCGATTTCTTCTTTGTGGAGGAGGAGATCGAACGCAGCCAGAACGTGATCCTGCTGCTCGGATTCTGGGAGCTGGATCCGGACGGCACCTGGTACCGCGTGGGCGGCCACTACGTGACCTGCGGTGGCGTCTGCTCCGACTCGCTGTGGATCGCCATCAGCGATCCGTACTACGACTACTCCGAAGGTCATCCCCCGGGTGCACCGCACGCCGCCACCGTACACAACGATGCCGCACTCATCTCGGGCCCGAACGGGACCAACCGGCACGACCGGTACCGGGTGAACCTGAGTTCACCAAGCCCCGGGGGAACGTGGTGGCTCCCCGAATATCCGAGCGCGGGCGATCCGGAGGGCCTGGAAAACTTCAACAGTCAGAACTGTCCGGAAGAGTTCCAGGGTATGCAGAGGCCGTACAGCGGCGGCCCGATACACACCGAAATCGAGTACGCCGTGATCGTCTGTCCGACCGATCGCGATCAGGACAGCATTCCGGATATCATCGACAACTGCCCGGATGACTTCAATCCGGATCAGGCGGACGACGATGCGGACAGCGTGGGCAACGTCTGCGACAACTGTCCGGATGACCCCAACCCGGATCAGAGTGATGTCGATCTG
>JAUVRN010000211.1 GCA_030597645.1 Candidatus Zixiibacteriota bacterium | reverse complement strand
GACGACTGCCTCATGTGCCACGAGGATACCGATCTCACCACCGAGCGTGAAGGAAGGGAGATCTCTCTTTTCGTCGACCTGGAGCGGTTCGAGGGATCCGTTCACGGCGATCTCGAGTGCATCACCTGCCACCTGGACCTGGACGGCACTGACTTCCCTCACGAGGAACGACTCGAGTCCGTCGACTGCAGCATGTGTCATGACGACGCGGCCGAGACCTATTCCGGCAGTGTCCACGGCCGGGCGAGGTCCAACGGCAACGGAAGGGCGCCCCGGTGCTGGAGTTGTCACGGTGCCCACGAGATCGTGCCCATCGGTGATGAACCCTCTTCCATCAACTGCGAGCGTTGCCACGGATCCATCGCCCGCACGTATGCGAATAGTATTCATGGCCGGCTCGTCGCCGAAGGGGCCGAGCTCGCGCCTCAGTGCTGGGACTGCCACGGGTCTCATGACATCATCGCGCACAACGAGCCGAACTCACGCGTGGAGAAGTTCAACATCCCCTTCATGTGCGGTTCGTGTCACAAGGAAGGCACGGAGGTAACACGTAGCTACGACATCCCGCAGGACAGCATCCTTAGCCACTACTCTCAGAGCATCCACGGTGAAGGTCTCTATCAGCGGGGACTGACGGTTACGGCTGTCTGCACAGACTGTCACACCGCACACAACGTGCTGCCGCACACGAACGCAGAATCGAGCATTCACCGGGACAATGTGGCGGGCACCTGTCAGCAGTGCCACGGCAGGATCGAGCAGGTCCACCTGCAGGTGATCCGCGGCGAACTGTGGGAACGCGAGCCACACAAGGTACCGGCCTGCGTCGACTGTCACTCACCCCACAAGGCGCGCAAAGTCTTCTACGAACTCGGCATGGCCGACCGGGACTGCCTGATCTGTCACGAGCGGCCCGACATCTCCACCGTCCGTGACGGGGAGACCGTGTCGCTCCACGTGGACACGATCGCCCTGCATGACTCGGACCACCGCAACGTCGCCTGCGCCCAGTGTCACACGGGCGCCAGCGTTTCGGCCGAACGGTCCTGCGCCACCATCACCACACGCGTGGACTGCTCCGTGTGCCACGCCAAGCAGGCCGAGGACTACGCCATCAGTGTTCATGGGACGCTGGCCGATCGCGGTGATCTCAACGCGCCCACCTGCCTCGATTGCCACGGCACCCACGACATACAAAATCACCTCGATTCAAAGTCGCCGACCTATGCCACCGCGATACCGGAGCTCTGCGGCGCGTGTCACCGGGCCGGTGAAGAGGTCGCGGAACGCGAGACGGTTCACCAGAAAAACGTCGTGGCCAATTACACCATGAGCATTCACGGCAAGGGCCTGCTGGAGAGCGGCCTGGTGGTGACGGCGCGCTGCACCGACTGCCACACGGCACACCGGGAACTGCCCGCCAGTGATCCCCGCTCGAGCGTATATCCGGACAACATTCCCCGGACGTGTGCCACCTGCCACGCGGGCATCTACGAACAGTTCCAGAAGAGCATTCACTCGCCGGAGGTGTCGGACACCGACAAGGAACTGCCGATCTGCGCCGACTGTCACTCGTCGCACACCATTGCCCGAACGGACCAGGAAGGGTTCAAGCTCGAGATCATCGGCCAGTGCGGGCGCTGCCACGAAGACGTCATGTCCACGTATTTCGATACGTTCCACGGCAAGGTGTCCCGGCTCGGCTACACGGGGGCCGCCAAGTGCTACGACTGCCACGGTTCCCATGACGTGCTGCCCAATTACATGCCGGACTCCAGGCTATCGCGCGACAACGTCGTGGAGACCTGCGGTCAGTGCCATGAGGGTTCCCATCGCCGATTTGCGGGGTACCTGACCCACGCTACGCACCACGACCGTGTGAAGTATCCGGTCCTGTTCTACACGTTCTGGTTCATGACGACACTCCTGGTCTCGACGCTGGTCCTGGCCAGTATTCACACCATCCTGTGGCTGCCGCGTTCCTTCAAGACCATGAAGAAGCACGCAAAAGAGCGGAAAGAACCGCACGGCCGCGAGTACAGGCGCTTCAAGCCACTGGCCAGGCGCCTGCACATTATGATCATCGTCAGCTTCATCGGGCTGGCGGTCACGGGCATGACGCTCAAGTTTTCGTATCTCAGCTGGGCGCAGTGGCTGTCACATATGCTGGGCGGGTTCGAATCGACGGGCTATATCCACCGTGTCTGTGCGGTAATCACCTTTGCCTACTTCTTCATCCACATCTGGGATGTGTTCCGCCAGAAGCGTGAGGCCGCCGTATCCTGGTTCAAGTTCCTGACCGGCCCCAACAGCATGCTGCCTCGTTGGAAGGACTGGGAGGACCTCAAGGGTACATTCAAGTGGTTCGTCGGCACGGGCCCGCGCCCGGCGTACGGCCGCTGGACATACTGGGAAAAATTCGATTACTTCGCAGTGTTCTGGGGCGTCGCGATCATCGGCGCCACCGGCCTGATACTCTGGTTCCCCGAGTTCTTCACGCACTTCCTGCCGGGGTGGTTCATCAATGTGGCCACCATCATTCACTCGGATGAGGCGCTGCTGGCCGTCGGGTTTATCTTTACGGTGCACTTCTTCAACACGCACTTCCGGCCGGACAAGTTCCCCATGGACACAGTGATGTTCACCGGCCGCATCCCGCTGGAAGAGTTCAAGGAAGATCGCCCTGAGGAGTACGACGAACTCGTCAAAACCGGCAAGCTCGAGGAGCACCTGGTCGATCCCCTGCCGACCTATGTGGTCAACAGCCTCAAGGTATTCGGCGCCACGGCGCTGGTCATAGGTGTGCTGCTGATCTGGCTGATCATATATGCGGAGATATTTGGGTATCGATGATGTCGATATCGCACCAGGAGCGCCCGTCCCACGGGCACGATTCGACTCGCGTGTGGGCGCCACATGCGAATAGCGAATGCGGCTGAAGCGATGGCTTATCGCAGCTTGACCTTCTGCCGCCTCCCATTCATGATAAACCGCACAACGGGGCTAGAAACACACCGGGAGGGCCCACCGTGAAGAGACTTCGGGTTCCACAGCAACTAATTCCCCTTGCGATCATCTTTACGATCGCAATTGCAGGACTCATCATCGCGCGTCAAATGATGGTGCCCGAGAGCTTCGGCAAATACGGCCACTATCGTGCCGATGCGGTCGATGATGTCAGGAACCTGGACATCGCCTATGCGGGTTTCGAGGCCTGCGCAGACTGCCACGACGATGTCGTCGAAACCAAGGCGGGTTCACGACACGCGGGGGGGGCCTGCGAAGCGTGTCACGGGCCGGCAGCGGAACACATCGAGGCGCCGGACGAATTCCAGCCCGATGCGCCGCGCGGAAGGGGCTATTGCCCGCTCTGCCACGGGTACGACCCCGCGCGCCCGACGGGGTTGCCCCAGATTATTCCGACGGCGCACAATCCGGGGAAAGCATGCATGTCGTGCCACGAGCCGCACAATCCTCACACCCCGCGTACGCCCGAGGAGTGCAGTGCGTGCCATCGAGACATCGCCAATACCAAGGCCCTGTCGCATCACGCGGCGCTCCCCTGTACGCAGTGTCACGTGGTACCGGAACAGCACAAGGATGATCCGCGGCTGGTGCGCGCCACCAAGCCGAAGGAGCGAAGCCAGTGCGGCGAATGCCATGCTGTGGACGCAGACAGCGACCGGCACATCCCGCGCATCGATCTGACCACGCACGAGCCGCGCTACACGTGCTGGGACTGCCACTATCCACATCACCCGGAGGCCAGCTGATGAAAGACAACAAGCCTGCCATGCCCCGGCGGGAGTTCATGGGAAACTGTGCACGTACACTCCCATTCCTGGTTACGATGTGTTCCATATCCGGGGCCGCAGAGAAGCTCTTCGCACAGGACGACAACGGCTACGACCCAGAGAATCACTCGTATGCCATGGGGGTGGATATCCACAAGTGCATCGGCTGCGGACGCTGCGCCGCCGCCTGCAAAGAGGAAAACAAGGTGCCGCCTGAGCCCGAGTACTGTCGAACGTGGGTGGAACGTTACGTGGTTCGCGAGGAGGGTGAAACCAAAGTCGATTCGCCCAACGGCGGAATCGACGGCTTCCCCGAGCTCGGAACGGACGGCGATGTTCTGCGGACGTTCTTCGTACCCAAGCTCTGCAATCACTGCGCCAACGCACCCTGCGTCCAGGTCTGTCCCGTGGGAGCGACGTTCACTACGCGTGACGGTGTCGTACTCGTCGACGAGAAATACTGCGTAGGCTGCCGGTATTGCATCCAGGCCTGCCCGTACGGAGCGCGATACCTGGCTCCCGTGAAGACAGTGGCGGACAAGTGCACCTTCTGCTACCATCGCATCCGCAAGGGCCTGCTGCCGGCCTGTGTGGAGGTGTGCCCAACCGGTGCACGCATCTTCGGGGAGGAAGGCAAGCGGGCCAGCCCGTTGCGGCGTTTCCGGCGGTTCAACGACATCACGGTCCTCAAACCGGGACTGAATACGGAACCCAAGGTGTACTACGCGGGTGCCGACGGGGAGGTGAGATAGCCATGTCCTATGCGCTACACACGATCATGGCCAGTGTCCCGGGCACCTTCGGATACATGTATCCGAACGAATTCGAACTGCAGTGGGGCCTGCTGATCGTCCTCTATCCCTATCTGACGGGACTGGTGGCCGGCGCCTTCATCCTGGCATCGCTGGAGCGCGTCTTCAATCTAAAAGCGCTTCAGCCCGTGTACCGACT
>JAUVRN010000370.1 GCA_030597645.1 Candidatus Zixiibacteriota bacterium | reverse complement strand
GTCATCCCAACCTCCTTCAACCTGTCCTGCCTACAGGCGATCACCGGCCTTCGGTTTGCGGGCTGGAGCCTTGCGAAGAGCCTGCTGGAACTTGCGCCGAGAACCACGCTTGGCGCGACCACCAAGATACTCCTCAGTGGTGAGGGTTGCGATCTTCTCGGCCAGGGCGAGCGTAATGAGCTGGTTCAGAGAAACGCTCTCCTTTTCAGCAAGGTCCCGCGCTGATTTGTGCAATGAATCTGGGAGGCGAAGGCTGATCGTGCTCATGACAACTCCCCGATATGTCCCAGGAACTCCTTGGGAGTCTTGACCTTGATGCGGAACTGCCGCGGGGCGCCGGTGACGACGCTCCGCCTGCACACACATGGTTCGTCTGTGGCGAGCAAAGTGCCGCCGAAGGCGGCGCTGCGAGCAAACCACGCCCCGGATTCCCAAGTGCTACAGGGGGTGCTATTGCCGCTACTTGGCCATGGACGTGGCCATGGGGATTGACCGCGCGCCTACTTTGATGTATACTTGTCAGGCGTGGATGCCGAGGCCCGACGAGCCCTTCGGTTGATCCGACGGTGCGTGGCCCGTGGCCGGTATCGCGTTCTGGATCACTTTGTCAAGCGTCTCGATGCACGAGGAATGTTCTGGGCCGATGTAGAGGCCGTGATCGATGATCCGCAAGGGGTTCGGGATGATGGTCTTGATCGATGGAATCGTCCGAAGTGGATCCTGGATGGGACCGCCCCCGGCGATCTGCCGATTGAACTTGTGTGTGCAATCGATGAAGACGACGACGGCGAGTTGACGGTGTTCATCACCATCTACTGGAAGACGGTCTGAACCGATGCCCAAGCGGCCCAAAGCACGTCGGGACCAGAGACGATCCGGGCACGACGAGCAGCCCGACGTGCCGTACATGATGAAGTTGCCCGACGGACGGTCCTTGTATGTGGAAGTGCCTGGACGCTACTGCGTGCGAGACCGCAGTGGTCGCGTGGCGTTCACGCCGGACGGTGTGCGGTTCCTGGATCGTGTTCGGGCCCTGGCGATGCCGCTCAACACGCCACCGCGTCCCACTTTCCTCAGCAACGTTCGGCAGGCATTGGGGATGACCCAGGCGGAGTTCGGCGAAGCGGTCGGTGTAGAAAAGATGACCGTCTCTCGATGGGAGCGAGGTGCTTCACGACCCGGCACCCAAGCCCTCGAACGGCTGCGGCGTATGGTCGCGCGCGCCAAGCGTCGGGGTGTCCTCCTCGCCGGCTGACCTCGCCGAGAGGTGAAAAACGCCCCGGGCAGGACTCGAACCTGCGACCTGCGGTTTAGGAGACCGCCGAAGGGCTTGCGCAAGAGGCGGACCGTGCGCCAGTTACGACGACCGCCCCAAAGTGCTTGCGCCCGGGTTCCGCAATCAGGCTGGCCTCACCAGGGTCACCGGCCCCCGGCTCGGCTCCGAAGTTAACGTCGAGTTCGTGTAGAACCCCCGCTCCGCCGACCTGACTTGGTCGCCCCGCTGACACCCATCAGCGGTCTCGAGTTTTGTGCGCTCCTTGGGCCAGCCGCATCCGGCGCGGGGCGGTTTCGCCAACTTCTCCCTCCTCCGGCCGCTTGGAACGCCCACACCCGCCGGCGAAGTCCCGGCCTTCGCGGCGCCGCCCCACCATCTCGAGCCGAGACCCAACCCGCCCCTCCGAGACCCGCCGCTGTGGCCCACCCCGCCCACTCACCCACAATCATCTGCCCTATTAGTATCATCAGGTCCTGCCATTCATATAGAAAGGAAGCGAGATATGAATCGTTCACATCTTGAAAACTATGCGGAGCTTGCGGTAGATGCCTGCATTGGGCTGAAAGACCCACGCGGGCTTCTCATCCACGGTGAGGTCCCCCATCGTGAGGTTGCCCTGGTCTTTGCCGAGGCGGCGCAGCAGCGCACCCAGGCACCGGTGAGGGTCCTGCTGGATGATTCGCTCGATTTTGCGCGAATCATCAGGGGCGGTCAGCTTGACCAGATCGAAGCTGCCAACCGCCTGCTGCGAGCGGCCTTTGAAGAGGTCATTCAGAACCACTGGGCAGTCGTCGCTCTTCGTGGTGAAGAAGATCTGGAGCTCATGGGGCGATTGGCCGAAGAGCATCCCGAAGCTTTCGACGTCTTCAACGCCGGTCGGAGCGACGCCATCACCATGTGGCGCAAGTACGGCATCGGCCGCGGGTACTGCCCCTGGACGCTGCTGGGCGTGCCGACGGCGAATCTGGCCAAGGCTTCATTTCCGGCCCGCAACGAGCAAGACGGCATCGAAGCGCTCTGGGAGTTGTGGTTCAAGTTCACGTTCGCCGATCAGGACAACTTCCTCGATGCGGCCAAGGCGCACTGGGCCAAGCTCAACGCGCGCGCGAGGCTGCTTAACGACCTCAGGATCCGCGAAGTGCACGTTGTGGGCCCCGAGACCGATCTCTGGATTGGCTTTCACGAGCTGGCGAATTGGCTCAGTGGTCCCAAGCCCGGCGATTTGCAGCCCGGTCCGAACAACCATCCCACCGAGGAGTCCTTCACGACGCCTGACTGGCGCACCGTGCACGGCACGGTACAGGCGACCATGCCGTTCATGGCCGGCAGCGCAGGGCGCTTCCGTGTTGACGGCCTCAAGGCACGCTTCGAAGGCGGCCGGATGGTTGAGTTTGGGGCCACCGAAGGAGAAGCAGCCTTCAAGAAGTGGGTTGATCAGGACGCGGCCGGCCGTCAGTTGGGCGAGTTCGCGCTGGTCGGCGATGATTCGCCGATCTTTCAGTCCGGCATCTTCTTCAGCCATACGCTCTTCGACGAGAATGCACGTCCGCACATCGCACTCGGCATGGGCTACGCGGCGGGTGTCAAGGATGGTCAGCAGATGTCAGCTCAAGAGCGCGAAGCGGCTGGGATCAACGACTCAAAGATCCATACCGCTTTTATGATCGGTGGACCTGACGTATCGATCATCGCCACCCAGACCAACCAGGGCGAAAAGGTGCTGATCGAAAACGGCACCTGGATGGAACCATTCCTGGATCGTAAGTGACGCTCGTCGGGAAGGGTGCTAACCCGAACTGAATGCGCTTGTACCCGAACCTGTACCAGAATGAGCGTGAGTTCCGGGCTTCATCCGGCCAGGCATGTCTATCCTGATCGGACGATGTCGCCGGGAGAGGTTGGCAACGCCCATAGCCGCGCAGGGCAGGAGGTTGCGCAGGGGT
>JAUVRN010000132.1 GCA_030597645.1 Candidatus Zixiibacteriota bacterium | reverse complement strand
CGTGTGCGATGCTGGCCGACAGTTCGCCCACCGCCGCCAAACGATCCGCCACCCGCACGCGCGCTTCCAACCGCTTGGCCTCGGTCAGATCCTGGAACACGGCGATGACGCCACGCACGCCGAGGTCTTTGGAACCCATCAGGGAGGTCGACAGGCCCACGGGAATCACCCGCCCGCGTGCGGTGGTGAGCGTCAGTTCGGTACGCGCACTGGCCTGCTCGCTGCGAAGCGCGTTGAGCAGTACCTGGCACAATTCGGGCATCCGCTCGCCGAAGACGTCGCGACAATCACGGCCCGTGACCCGAGCTTCGCGAAGTCCCAGGATGTCCTCCGCAGTGCGATTGAAATAGACCAGCGTGCCACGGCTATCGAGCGTCAACAGGCCTGACTGCATGTGGCGCAGGATGTCGTCCGTCTCGAGGCGTGCGAGTTCCAGGGCCCGGGACGCACCCTGGAGGGCGCGGTCCTTGAGCTCGAGTTTTTCCGACAGATAGCCCGATACGAAGGCAGCCATGTAGAAGCCGCATACATACAGGAAGAGTGCGTAGAAGAGGTCATCATTGAGATGCAGAACCGTGGAAAAGTCCCGTGCGGCGTGCAGGGAGGCATCTTCGCCCACCACACCGACGAATAGGGCGATGGTGACCGCCAGGCTGCAGGCCGTGGCCACCAGGAGCGTACCGACCAGTCGGAACTGCAAGCTCGCGGACACGATCGTCAGTACGAACAGCAGAACGACGGGCGACGCGATCGAATTGGTGGAGCCGGCTACCAGGGCGCCTTCGACGGCGATCTCCAGCATGACCTGGATGACCCCGGCATAGCGAGCCCACCGGCGCCAGACGGACTGGCGCCAGCGACGATAGAGCAGCAGAAAGGCGAGGGTGGCCGCGAAGTAACCCCAGAGCAGCCCCTGCGCCCCGGGACCCGGCCAGTCGGGATACATCGATGCCCCGACCACCAGGCAAAAGAGAATCAGCCGCAGCAGGAGGAGTCCGCCCGACGGTCGTCGGGTCGGATCAATGGGTCCCGAACGATCGGTGCTCGGGGTCAGCTCCACCTCAGGGCGCCCCCGGTCCGTCGTTAGCTGATCTTACCGATGATATCGAACATCGGCATGTACATGGCGATCAGGATACCGCCGATCACGATGCCCATGAGCACGATAATCACCGGTTCGATGATCGACGTGAGCGCGCTGACCGCCGCATCGACTTCTTCGTCGTAGAAGTCGGCGATCTTGCCCAGCATGTCGTCCAGGCCGCCGGTTTTTTCACCGACGTGGATCATCTGCGTCACCATGGGCGGGAATACGCCCGTTTCCTTGAGCGGCCCAGTGATCGTGTCACCCTCGGCGATCGCCACCACGGACTTGCGAATCGCGACCTGAATAACCTTGTTCCCCGCCGTCTTCGCGGTGATGTCCAGCGCGTCCAGAATGGAAACGCCTGACTGAAGGAGCGTGCCCAGCGTCCGGGTAAACCGGGCCACGGCGCTCTTGCGGATCAGCGTGCCGAACATCGGCGTCTTGAGCATGAACTTGTCGAAGGTCAACCGACCGCCCTCGGTCTTGACCCAGAACCGGAACCCGACGACCGCACCGACGATCCCCCCGATCAGTAACCAGAAGTAATTCTGCAGGAATCCCGATATGCCCAGCACGACCTGCGTCGGCGCGGGCAGTTCCGCGCCCAGCCCCGAGAACATCTTGGCGAACACGGGCACGATAAAGGTCAGCATGGCCGCGGTCACGCCGATGGCGACGATCACAACCACGGTGGGATAGACCAGCGCGCCTTTGACCTTGCGAACCAGGGCGTCGGCCTTTTCACGGTAATTGGCCAGACGGACCAGAATCGTATCCAGTGCACCGCCGATTTCACCTGCCTCGACCATATTGGTGTACAGCTCGTCGAACGCCTTGCGATGCCTAGCCAGGGCTTCGGACAGCGTCGTACCGGAGGAGACCGATTCGCGCACCTCTGAGATAATGCGCTTCATCTCGGGCCGCTCCGATTGCGCCGAGAGGATCTCCAGACACTGCACCATCGGCAGGCCTGCGCCGATCATGGTGGCGAACTGGCGGGTGAAGCGGGAGATATCGAGCTTGCTTACCCTCTTGCTGCCGAAGGAGAGCTTGATCTCCGCCGGCTTCTTGCTGACGTGCGAGACCAGGATCCGCCGGCTGCGCAACAGGCGCTCCAGCTCCTTGCGGTCCTTGGCCTCCAGTTGGCCGGCTACGGTGGCTCCAGCCAGCGTGCGTCCCTTGTATTCAAATACAGGCACTGCGTTCGCTCCTTATCTCGCGGCCGTTCCGACGGACTGGCCCTGGCGCCGGGCCAGCAGTTCGTTGAGCTCCTGCACATTCGAACTGCGTGCTTGCATGTCGGCCATCGTGATCTTTCGGGCCAGGTAGAGTTCGGCCAGGGATTGATTCAACGTAATCATGCCGTACTTCTGCCCCGCCTGCATGAGACTGTATATCTGGTGTACCTTGTCGTCGCGGACGAGCGCGCGGATGGCCGGTGTACAGATCATGATCTCCATGGCCATGGCCCGTCCCCCGCCGATACGTGGGATCAGTGTCTGCGTAACCACGGCCTGCAATACGAAGGAGAGGGTCACGCGGATCTGCTCCTGCTGGTCATTGGGAAACACGTCGACGATGCGGTTGATCGATTCCACACAGGAGTTGGTGTGCAGCGTGGCAAAGGCCAGGTGACCCGTCTCGGCGATCGACAGGGCCGCGGAGATGGTCTCGAGGTCGCGCATCTCGCCGATGAGTACCACATCCGGGTCCTCCCGGAGTGCATACTTGAGTGCGCTGGCGAACGACGGCGTGTCGGCATGCACCTCGCGCTGGTTGACCAGGCAGTTCTGGTGCCGGTGCAGGTATTCGATCGGATCTTCCACCGTCAGGATGTGGTCATGCCGCTCCCGATTGATCTTGTCCACGATGGCCGCCAGCGTGGTGGACTTGCCGGAGCCGGTGGGTCCGGTCACCAGCACGAGCCCGCGCGGCAGTTCGCCGAAACCCTCGATCGACGCGGGCAGGCCCAGCTCCTTGAAGGTCTTGATCTCGAAAGGGATCTGCCGGATGGCGGCCGCTACGTTGCCGCGTTGCGTGAAAATGTTGGCCCGGAAGCGCGAGAGATTCTCCACGCCAAAGGAGAGGTCGAGCTCGCCTTGCTCTTCGAAGCCTTTGCGCTGCTTTTCGTTCATGATCGAGTACGCCAGTTTCTTGGTCTCCTCGGGGCTCAACGGATCCAGCGGCAGCGCTTCGAGCTTGCCGTCCACACGCAACCGAGGGGGCGATCCGACGGTGATGTGGAGGTCGGACGCGTTGCGTTTCGTCATCTCTTCGAGCAGATCGCGCAGGTTCACCTTGGTCTCCTCCGGGCTAGATCTTCACTCATGGATATCGGCCAAACCGGCCGAATCTTGAGGCGGCCTGTGCCCTGTATCTGCTTTGAGGATGGGATGTTACAGATGGCCCGCGAGGGAGGCCACCTGGCGCCTACGCGATGGTCTTGGCGATGACCTCTTCGACCGTGACGAGGCCATCCTTCATCTTGTCGATAGCGGCTGTGCGGAGCGTTCTCATACCGTCATCGACGGCGGTCTCGCGGAGCTGCTGGTTGGTCGCGCCCTTGAGGACCATCTCCTCGATCTGCGCGGAGAATGGCATTACTTCATAGATGCCGATACGGCCCGACACGCCCGTGTTGTTGCACTCTTTACAGCCCCGACCGTGGTACAGCTTGATGTTGGGAATATCTTCATCGGGAATTCCGATCTGGCGCAGCTTTTCCGGCGATGCGGGCGCTTCCGTCTTGCAGTTGGTGCAGACCTTCTTGACGATACGCTGGGCCATGATCAGCCGCGTGGCGGCCGCCACGAGATAGCCCGGGATGCCCATATCCACCAGCCGGTTGATGGAGCTGGGTGCATCGTTGGTGTGCAGCGTAGAGAACACGAGGTGACCCGTGAGCGCGGCACGAATCGCGATCTCCGCGGTCTCCGTGTCACGAATCTCACCGACCATGACGATGTCGGGATCCTGACGCAGGAACGACCGGAGTGCCGCCGCAAACGTGAGGCCGATGGCCGACCGCACCAGCACCTGGTTGATGCCGTCAAAGTTGAACTCCACCGGATCCTCGGCCGTCATGATGTTCTCGGAGGTCTGGTTGAGTACTTTCAGTGCCGAGTACAGCGTCGTCGTCTTGCCGGAACCGGTGGGACCCGTCACCAGGATGATACCGTACGGCAGGTGAATCGCATTGTTGAAGGCTTGCAGCGACCACTCGTCAAAGCCGAGACGCGTCATGTCGACCATCAGGCTCTTGGGGTCGAGGATACGCATCACGACCTTCTCGCCGAAGATCGTCGGCAGCACCGACACACGCAGGTCAATGGTGCGCTCCTGGATCTTGATCTTGATGCGACCGTCCTGGGGCAACCGTCGCTCGGAGATGTCCAGATCGGCCATGATTTTGACGCGGGACACGATGGCCGAACGGTACTTGAACGGAATGACCTGGCTTTCGTGCAGCGTGCCGTCGATCCGGATGCGAACACGTACGCGCTTCTCGTAGGTCTCGATGTGGATGTCGGATGCGCCCTTGCGGATGGCGTCGCCGATGATGCTGTCCACCAGTTTGACGAGCGGCTTTTCCGAGATCAGCGCCTGCAGATCGCTATCGGTGGTGTCGACCTCTGCCTCGACCACCTCGAGGTCGGATTCGCCCATCTCCTCGATGATATCCGAGAGCTTGTCACCCTCGGCATAGTAGGAGTCGATGGTCTGCTGGATGGCCTTTTCTTGACTGATCACCGGCTGAACGTGACAGCCGGTAATGAACTTGATGGCGTCGAGGACGTAGATGTTGTTGGGATCGGCGATCGCGACGACCAGGGTCTTGTTGAGCTTGGACACCGCCACCACGTTGAACTTGCGGGCGATATCCATGGGAATGAGCTTGACGACCTCGGGATTGAGCTCTATGTCGGAAAGCCGCAGCGCTCCGATGTTGAGCTGCCGGCCCACGAAGATGGAGATTTCATCCTCGGACGCGATGGCTCCCACCTGAACCAGCGCCGACGCCAGCTTGGTGCCCTTGGAGGTGAGCTCCTTGGCCTTCGTCAGATCGTCTTCGGTCACCTTGCCGGCGGAGACCAGCATCTGACCGAGATCACCGGAGATTTTTTCCATCAGTCCTTAAACAGATTGTCCATCTCTTGTTCCACCGCCTGCGTGAACTGATCGTCCACGGGCGGCGGCTTCTGTGCCGACGGCGGCGGCTGGCTGTCGAAGATACGATTCAGCTCCAAGCCCACCTCCTTGGCGTAGAGACGGACCATACCGATCGTCGTCCGGTCGTCAAAGATGATCACCAGGATGCTGCGCTCACCCACGATGTTGATGTGAATGTGATCACGCTTGCCCTGGTGAAAGAGCACCGAGAATTCCGGTTCGCCGACCAGACGCGCGATCTCCTTGGTGGAGGCAAAACTGCCGGCCAGCAACGCAGCCAGGGCGGTGGTATCCAACGAGTGGGTAAACCCCTGGCGCGTGATGAGGTGGCCGTCTTTGTCCACCAACAGCGCGCACTTGGCCTCGGCGCCCTTGATGAGCTTGGTAAGCAGCTGATTGATCTTCTCAATCTGCTCCTCGTAGATCACCATTCCTGAGTTCGCCACGCTGGCCTCCTATTTCCACGAAAACAGTTTACGCCAGAATCCACGCTTTTTCTTGCGCTCCGGCTGCTTCTTGAGCGACGGGGCCGCCGGAATCACCGACGGTGTCGTATCGGTCGAGACCGACGAGGTCGCAACCTGAGGTTCGTCTGGCTGCACCGCCCCAACGGCCTGCGACTCGGTCTCAGCACTGGACGGCAACGCGATGGCCTGCGGGTCGTGTGACGCAGGATCGGTCGTCCGGATCGGGACCGCCGGTGCAGGTACCCCCACCACCTCGTCCGCGGCGGGCATCACCGACTGCTGAATGGTCGCCGCGGATGCCATAGCCGTCACCGGAGTCGGCGGGGCCGATGCGATGGTCTCTGCAGGTGCCGGGGCCACCACCGGTGACGTGGACGGCTCGACCGCGGGCGCACCCTGAGCGACCGCCGGAACGGGTTCCCT